>JBPYDQ010000190.1:0-8949 GCA_051986135.1 Terriglobales bacterium
TGGAACCTCAACGCCTCAACGCTCGGCACGCTCTTGTAACATTTCCATAACACTTATCAAGCCGATCGCCGGGTTTTGAGTTGTGCATGGGTATGCCGCCCAGTCATCGAAAGAAGCGGACCAACGCTTACCCCGCCCGATGATTCCGCTCTACTCTCTCCACTCACAAAAAGATGTAGCACGGCGCAAGCCAAGCCATGAAGTGGTATTTATAGACCCAGCGCAACCTTCTGATGAGTTGTCTACACTTCATCCTTGCAAACCCGGCAGTATTCACAACCCTTGACCATCTGACCTTGCTGTACATTATGCGGATGGTTTTGAGTTCAATTGTCCTATTGTCACCTACGAGGGCGTATTTGGAGGTAGGTTGCTGAGGCAAACCGCTTTGGAAGTAAGACATCTTAGGCTGCAGGACCAGCAAAGGTGTCGAACTACGAATTAACCTCGGTTCTCCTGATCATCCTGCTTCTCATCGCACTCGCTCAACTCTTGGGCCATCTATTCACGAAGCTGCGGCAACCGAAAGTGGTCGGGGAAATATTGGCTGGTATCGTTCTGGGGCCAGCTCTCTTTGGTCGATGGCCAGTAGTTTCACGATTAGTTGCGGCCGTAGATCATCAAGGGCACATTTTGGATTTCGTCTACTGGCTTGGCCTGCTCTTGCTGATGTTTCTCTCTGGGGCTGAAACCCAACAACTGTTCAGCCGTGACGAGCGGCGCGAGGTAGGTTGGCTCGCAATCGTGGGCACAGGAATACCTTTCCTGCTTGGATTAATAGTGGGTCCTTGGCTTGTTCGTCCCAGCCTCGCGGGTCCCAGCGGTAATCGGATCTCTCTTATCATAATTCTTGCAGTCGGAGTGGCAGTAACTTCAGTCCCCGTCGTCTCCAAGATCTTCGCCGACTTGAAAATCCTGCATACCCGATTCGCTAGGCTTGTGCTCGGAGTGGCAGTGCTGGAGGACATCTTCTTGTGGCTGGCTCTGGCAATAGCTACCGCGGTGGCGGGAAGAACGGTTCTTAATCCGGGAGCCTTAAGTTATCACGTGATCGCCACTTTGGTTTTCTTCTTGCTGGCACTCACGGTCGTTCCCAGGCTGATAAAACGACTGAATAAAGCGCAATGGAATCTTTTGGCCAAACACTCACCAGTCGGCTACACGATTGCGGTGTTGCTGGCGTACTGCGTAGTCGCTGGCGCACTCAATGTCAGCTTAGTCTTCGCAGCGTTCCTGGCAGGCTTTGCCGTTGTACATAAAAAAAGGAGATTGTTTTCGGAGGCCCTAGATGCAATCGGGAGGGTGTCGTTCGCGTTTTTCATTCCTATATACTTTGCAATCGTTGGTCTGAAACTAGACCTTGTACGTGGGCTATCGTTATGGATGCTGGTAGCATTCTTTGTCGGAAGTTGCGTCGTCAAGATTCTTTCGGTGTCGATGGCAGGTAGGTTCGCAGGCTTTCGCGGCTTAGACCTGATTAACGTGGCGATAACGACGAACGCCCGTGGCGGCCCGGGGATCATTCTGGCAAGTGTAGCGTTAGACGCCGGGATCATCAGCTCAAAATTTTATACAACCCTAATCGTAACGGCCGTCCTCACGTCGCAAGTCGCTGGCGCTTGGCTAGAGCATGTGCTGCGTAAAGGTTGGCCACTACTGACTCCCTCCATGTCAATCGAATCGGTTGCCGTCGCGCGTGAAAATCCTTCCACAGCATAGGAATTGTTGCTCGAACGGAGCCGCACGCCGAAACTCTGGATTCCTAGTGGCGATCAACCTGCTTCTTCCCCTCTAGGAAGTTCTGAATGCATTAACCTGGAGTTGTGCCTTCGCATGAGTCCTACCTTCAAGCAGAGTGCGGCAGCCTATCCCCCTGCCACAAATCCGGGGCGAGCGCCATAAAAAGGTGCAAGCCCCTCCTGCCGCTCTGCTCCTTAATGGCGATAACCGCTTTTCTGTCGCTTATAGTTTGCTCCATGGCATCCACTAGCCATTGGCTAAAGGCCATTCTTTCATCGAAGCCGTATCCCGAAAATACCGGAAGTCACGAGATGCGAAGGATTGGAACAATTCTGATCTGACTTGGTGGTCAACCAGAACCTCTGCACGGTTGAGGGAATCAAGCCGAGTGAGGGTTTGGTAACGGTCAAAGAAGCTAAGTAGGTGAAACTGGAGTCGTGCTTACGAACGAAAAGGAGCTAGAGAAAATTCTCGCTGCTGGCAATCCGTTCCAGCTTGCGGTTCACAAACCCCGTTCTGCCGAAGGAATCGTCGAATTCTGTGGTAGCAGCATCTCTTGGACTGACAATCGAATCTCGACTGATTGGGCTTGGGCAATCTGGCCCGGCAAAGTGTAAACGAGGCAGTGGATTGCGCACGACCGGATGGCGTCGCTAGAGTACACTCGTCAGTAGGCGCAAGCTCCACCTTCCGACCATTTTTACAGTGTTTTATCTGCAACCGATTACGGTAGCTTTAATGGAGACCGGGCCCGCACATTCCTAGACAGCGACAAGCGCAGGTTCGATCGCTTGGGCCAGCGGGGCCGAGCATTGTCTGCGCTCGGGAATCTCTGGCTAAGCTGCAACTCACTTAGCCGGTAACCGCTCACGTCAGTAAACCGGATTCCTGATGGACTCTGGCCGTGGTTTGAGCCGGTCTCTCGTAAAGTGGCTTTGGGCTGCCGGATCTCGTCGCAGGCACACCGTACTTTTACGGATTGCCTCCGATCACCTATACGTTCAACCTACAAGAGAGGTGGACTATGCGAAAGCTCGTCAACTTACTGCTAATGTTGCTGTTGGTCGTTTCGGCAGAGTATATGCTGGGCCAGCAACTAATCAATGTCACGGACAAACAGCAACAAAGTGATCAGCAAAATGCCGCTCCTGGGCAACAAAATGCCAGCCCTGATCAGCAAAATGCCGCTCCTGGGCAGCAAAATGCCAGCCCTGATCAGCAAAATGCCGCTCCTGGGCAGCAAAATGCCAACCCTGAGCAGCAAATGCCTCCCGCTTCTCAGGGACAAGCATCAAGTACAGCAGCGATACAAAGCGTTACTGGTTGTGTGGTACAGACCGATAAAGGTTACTCGCTGAAAACTGACAGCGATACCTACCCAATCGAAACGGACAAAGATCTCTCGCAATACGTCAATAAACAGATTCGGATCACCGGCATTTTGGAGCATCACACGGCTGCTCCGTCGGCGACGAGTGGTAATGCAGCGGTAATATCGGACATTCGGCTTCGGACGATTGCAACGGTAGTCGGGGATTGCAATCAACCGTCGAAGTGAGGCAGTTGGCACCACATGGTTGCGTTGAAGTGAGGAGCGGAGGTTCTCGGCATCCTATCAGTTTCGACGCTTTTCAGTGGCGTCCGGTTCCAATAGGGCGCCCTGGTCAACCGACCTACAAAGCAGGCAGACGGAATCTCTAAAGTTCACTCCCGAGAAGTTGCAGCAACCCAGAGGACTCGAATGAGCTTCTGGGTTTTGTTGCTCGCGGGCGGTTAATTACTTTGATCATTTCTCGATGTAGTTCGGCTTGTTGACCATTCCGACTGCCATCCTGTCGTTGCGTCTCCGCTATCGACAGGCTTGATAAGAACCCCATCCACTCATGTATTTGTGAACTCGCGGATTTCTTCGGTCCGCCTGCAAAGTTCAACAGAGGGCCCAGACAGCGAATGTTGGCAGAATCGGCAGAGGAGGAAAATGATGTTGAAACCGAAGCGTCGTAGACTTAATATCCAGCGCGAGGATGCGCGACTAAAAAAAACAACCGCAGAACTCACGCAGTTGGCCCAGAAGTTCGCCGCCAAATGGAACCGAATATCGAACGATGGCAGGATGACAATTGAACGTTCAACTGCACGATCACTACGGGCAGCCAACGCACAGGTGCACCGCACTAGTAAGAGAATGGGAGAGATCCTAGAGTGGCTTGACCGTGTCCGGCAAATGGAGAAGGCGGCGTGAACTGCGCCGCGCTCGCGGACTGCGGTCTGCTGGTAGAGCATCGGAAGACGGGGAGTACGGCTTCGATTCCGGCATCCTCGATGACCCTCGCCTGCATAAATTTCCCGGCAACCCGATTCTCTGATTCATAAACAATACTTTTGTGAAGCGCAAGACAATGACGTGTGCTTCACTGCTGTGGCGAGCGCGCCTCCTGCTTCAGTAGCTCACGCACGGCACCGACACTGCCGAAGAGAAAGGAGTCTCGAAGAGCAACCGTCCGGTGGTACTCACGGGTGCCGTATGACGTGTGTTCTCACTCTGCCCTATCCCGTACAAACTCGCCTACAGATCCGCTTTGTTGCCAGGTGATCTGGCTCAAGACGCTCTCGAGGACACGCACGAATTCATTGACGACGAGACGCAGCGCCACCGCCTACGCCGTGACTCGAATAGCCGAGGCCCCTCTTCCTCCCTGCGCATCACCCGTATGTCGTGCTCACTTACCACGCGCGTTGAATTCTCTGATAACTGCTTCTTGAATGCATCGCGATGTTTCATTTCGTCAAAGCGAATCTCTTTCAAGAAATCAGCTGCGGCTTTGTCGCCTCTAGAGGGCTCCAGCCATTCTTTAGTGTCACGACGTCGCAAATGGGTCTGCGGGGAGAGCAACCACCAAAACCAGCCCCCAAAAAGCAGGCACGGGCACATGGAGCAGCCTCTCATGCTGTGCCGGGGCGGGCGGGCGAAGAACTCTGAACTCGACCCGACCTGCCAAACTGAAGCGGGTGGCACATCTGGAGTTCCTCCCCGGGAAAGCTCCGAACAGAGAAAAGCACTTCGAAAGCCTTGGTTCAACTTAGCTTAATTCCTGGGAAAGAACACACTGCCTCCCCTCGCATTTGTTTCGATGGCACCATTGATCCAAGCCCGCGAATCTTGTACCGTTCGCGAGAACTTGCTGAGCACTTGTCGGGCAGAAGTGAAAGTGCGATGGGCGAGCAGTAGAAATGCTCACGCGTTTCTTACCTAACCTTCCCGTCAGCCCGCACGGGAGTGCTATCTGCGGAATGCGGATCCTTTGCTTCGGCACGCCGTGATCAGTATCGGCATACATTTTCTTTCACAGCGCTTCGCGACTGTCTTCGACAGAAATACGCAGCTAGGCTGCGGTTTCCGAAAGTTCGGGATTTGCCTGCCCGCTTGCATGAACCGGTGCGTCGACGTTTATGCTACGCTTCGTTTTCTATTGAGATAAAAGTGTGCTACTCGGTCTGCTTCTTATTTCTTAGGTCAGGGTGCTACCCCCAATGCGAGCCTGAGTGAAAGGGGCCTCTGGGTTGAACCAAAGCCAAGCTTGCGGCGACTTTCGTCTACTACCTGACTACGTTGCTGTGACACGCTCGCCGCTCGGGCTAATAGGTACAACCTACCAGCGGAGGTTGCTTAAAGAAAACAGGACCGAACATGCGTTGCTTACTTACCTGACGGCACCCAAACGCTATCAGCGGATATCAATTCCACTCCGGCTACTTCGGTGCTCAGCGAGATGGGTTGCAAGCCCGCTCGCTTGCCAGATCGCGCGTCGAATTCCAATAAAAACTGGTTATCCAGGTTCTTTTGGAGAGCCTCAAAATATGGCTTGAAACTGACGGGAGCCTGGAGTCCTAAGAAGTACGACTCTCCTCCGCTCAGCTCTGACAACCTGGCCATATCGTTCTGGCCATTGCTTGCTTCCCAGAAATTCCTGTGCGGGTGACCAACGCCGGGAGTGTAGAACCCGTAGATGATAGTGCCTGTACGTTGGGCCACAGTGGCCGCGGAATTTACGTCAGGATTCGTACTCGGCATGCGCGTGCGGCTGGTGCGCCGGGCACGATCGATTCCGTCGGTGACCAGCATCAAAACACGGCGATTCGCATGTTTCGGCCAGCGGTTCATCAAATTAACGGCGGAAAGATAAGGGCTTCCGAAGGCACCGACTGAGCCCGTTGGTAATCGCAAGGCCTTTGCCGCCTGAGCGCGATCGGTGGTGAAGTTTTGTACGATATCTACGGTGGCGTTCCGCATGTAGCCGATGCCGACCGACGTAGTCGGTGGTTGAGTATTGATAAAGTCTCGGATCGAGTTCAGTTGAGACCCCAGGCTCGAGTCGGAAGCGTCGTCAATCAAAATAAACAGGTCAAGCCCGGCTCCCTCACCACCTGCACGTTGCCAGCTGGTAACTCGCATACGTTCTTTGCCCTGCTTCACCATCACGCCCTGAAGGCCCACGTCGGGCATGCGCCGGTCCCCAAGCACCGACAGGGTAACTGTCATACGTACAGGAACTGCACTTGCAGTCGTGTTCCCTGCATTTGCAGTGGTGCTCTCTTTTTCCGCCGCGCGTACTACAGAGATGCTCATGAGCACAGCCATGACAAATACGAAGAGATTCGGTCCGGTCCAATAGTGTTTCATCCTTTCGCCCCATTTCTGCGGGATCTGATTTCGTGAATAAATCCCACTTCAAGACAATCCGCCATCCGAATTACAATCCTGCAATTGCGACGGCTTCCACGGGACTCTGCTTGTCACTGCATGTCCCGCACTCATTCCTCTGTTTTCAGTCGATTTGCGTCCGGTCCTTATTTCTGCTTTCCTGCTTCTTTACTCGGCTTGAATCTTCCACGAATCTGTCTTAGATAGCCGTCGCCTGACTCTCCAGGAAGGTCTCGAGACAGAAGTAAATCGAGAAACTCCGTAGCCTCTGATTACAGTTTGAGAAACGTTAATCAGCCAATCCGAATTTTTACAGGGTAGCGCACAGAGGTTCTACTCCCCACGCAGTTGGGGCCCAGCTCGCGAGACGCAAGATAAGCCTTTGCCCACCGGCCAGGATGGCGGGAGCTATCGCGTATCCAGCACCAGTGTTGAATGTTTACCGGGCAGGCTTGAATGATGGCCAACGATCGCGTCTAGGCCACATGAACTATGCGGCCGGGCTTCTGACCTTGTGTGGCATCGGCCAGTTGGGTGCAGAGAGCCGAGCTTCGCAATTCCCTCGAAGAGGGAGACCTTGATTTCCAGCGCCTGGCGCGGCTCCGGTTCAAGCATTTCAATTCGCAGCAGGGCAATGTTCCTGTTCTCCGGATATGATCAGCAAAAGCGGTCAAAAGCGCCAGCACGGCGAAACGTTGCCGAGCTTTCGATTGCCATGGTCTGGCTCGCCAATTCGTTATCCTCGTGCAAAAATAGCGGCATTTTAAGGGCACAGGTCTCCGAGTAAGGTCGTCCATCGAGCATATTTGTATAAGCAGGCGCACCCAGCTACCGAACGTCGTCTTTCCAGAGCCTGACACTACCCGCCAACCCATCGATATTTTCAAAGATACGGACTTTAGGAGGTAGATCGCCAATGAGCTTTCTGGCATTGCCGCCGCCGATGTGGAGTACGTCGAAGTTCAAAATCGGTTCGAGCTGCTCGATGATTTGTCGCACCCGCTTGTTCCACTTCTTCCTGCCAATCTTCTTGAGCTCGCTATTCGAAACACGCTGTTCGTAAGTCATGTTCTTCCCAAATAAATGGTGTGCGAGCTCTAGGTTCGGCACGAGGTGACCATTGGAGTACAAGGCTGAGCCGAGACCCGTACCCAGGGTGAATACAAGCTCGACTCCGACGCCCCGAATCACGCCGTAACCCTGAAGGTCGGCATCGTTGACAACACGGGCGGGCTTGCCGGTCGTTCGCTCAATGGCTTTCCGCAGGTCGAAGTTTCGCCAATGCGCGGTGCCGAGGTTAGGCGCCGTATGCACGATTCCATGCACGACCACTCCAGGAAAGCCAGCCGAGACGCGGTCGTATTCTCCCTGTGTTGCTAGCATTCTCTTGATCGCAGCGATTACAGCATGAGGGAGCGGCGGTTGGGGCGTGAGTTCGCGCGCTCGTTGAGAGAGCGGCTCTCCCCGGCTGTTCATCCGCACCATTTTGATCCCAGTCCCGCCAATGTCGATCGCTAGCGTGGTCGGGTTGGCAGCTGTGCGCTTCTCAAGGAGTTCTCCGCCGACGCCGGTCTTACCTCGAAAGGACTTGATGGCGGCCATCTGGGCGATTGATAGGTCGAAGCTTCGACGCCGTCTTTGATTCGCTCGAACACCTGCTGGTTGGCCTCTCCCCGCGCCTCACGGTGGACGAGCTGCAGGTCTTGACAGGCTGGTAATGCCAACAAGCTTTGTCTTTCTCTCCAAAGCCGAATAGACTGGGCGGCGAGCAACGGAATCGGGCGGGCAGCTCGCGGCCGGCGACCGATGCTCTGGTAGTAGCTACCGGCGGCTGATTAAGACTCATTGATCCTGACGATTCTTGCGACGCGGTTGTGCTTAGCCGTAGAGTCGATGGCGAAATCAAGCTAGCGAAAGCGAAGAAGCCGGCTGCGAGATCAACATTAGAACGCCCTGTGATATTCAAGGCCGGCGAAAATGTGGGGCATCGGGATTTTGAAGGGGGGCATCAACTTGCAGCCCTCGACCACGATTCACCACTTAAGCTGATAGGTTAGAAGCCTTAGCCTCTCTGCGACGTCAGATGAAGCCGTCTGCGGCTTAGCACAGAGCGATGGACATTCTCGAGTGCCAAACTTGATCAGCCGCTACAACGGCAAATTCCGCCATGAGGGTATTGGCTTCAGGCCGTCTGCCGGATGAGAGCTACCACGCGCCTCGAATTCCAGACTCGAGGTGGTCCACCTAATGTCAACCGAGCCTCTGGCGCGCGTTTGGCACAAGACCTCGTTTGCCAGGATTTGTGCGGAAGGGCTGGCGTCCGGGATAGATTTACTAGCCTTTGGCGGTGCGGGTTATCTTTCGACCTCAGAAGAAATGGCATCTGCGAAGCGGAGTCGAGGCGGAATGCAAGCAACTGCCGCCAAACATAAGGCTCTTGTCAGATCCCGTTCCAGCTACAGAATCAGTACGCAAGAAACCGCCCAGTAACGCTTAATAAATTGTGG
>JBPYDQ010000191.1:0-3591 GCA_051986135.1 Terriglobales bacterium
CCCGCCGGAGGCTGCGCCGCTGGCTCTGTGACAAACACAATGAGCCGCGACCGGGCTACAAGCGTTTTCCGGAAGCGAGTCTTCATTCTGTGTACGGTCTGGTCCAATTGCCACACCGTACCGCGAGTCGTCCGTGGGCGAAAGCGTGAGTCTTTTCCGAGAGCCGGATGCGGGAAATCCGCCAGTCCGGTTCGATGAGCGGGAACAGGAAACAGGACCAAGCCAAACCGGACTGAGGCGACGAGGCGAAAGCTGAGTCAAATACCCACCGGGAGACTACAGTCACTGCGCCTGTTCTCGACTCTACTGGAAAACCCGGATTCGAATTGTCTTGCCAGCGGCAGTATGGCGTCAGGATGGCTTTCGAATGAAAGGCATCTACCAACGCGAAAGCCCCCGTCGGGTGCGTTCTCGCCGGGATCTTGACCTGTTGGCCCCTCTAAAGGAAGCTCATTGAATATCTCGCACCCAACTCTTTTTCTTTGCCGTGGGGCATTCGCGACTCTCCTGCTTGCGACATCGCTCTCGACGGTTGCGCAAACCAATCCGACCTCGCCTCCGATCTCCATCACGGTGGACGCGTCGGATGCGGCGCGCAAACTCTTCCATGCCCGGGAATCTCTGCCGGTGAAAAGCGGCGAAAACATTTTCTACTACCCCAAGTGGATTCCCGGGGAGCACAGCCCCACTGGCCCGGCGGTCGACTTCGCAGGGATCAAGTTCTTTTCCAATGGTCAGGAAATTCCCTGGCGGCGAGACTCGATTGATATGTTCGCGTTTCATGTCGATGTGCCGCAGGGAGCCACCTCACTCGACGTCACCATGGACTTTCTTTCGCCCGCACTCGAACAGGGCTTCTCTTCCGGCGCGTCGGCGACCGATCAAATGTGCGTGGTGAGTTGGAACCAGGCGTTACTTTATCCCAAGGGATATACCTCCGACGAACTGACGTATAAGGCCAGTCTGAAGCTGCCGACAGGCTGGAAGTTCGGCACGTCACTGGCAGTTGCCAGCCAGTCAGGGGAGCAGATTGAATTCGCTCCGACTTCGCTGACACTTCTGATCGACTCTCCGGTGATCGCTGGAGCACACGTTAGGATCGTGCCTCTCGCCACGCAATTGTCCGTACCGCACGAAATGGATCTTGCCGCCGACAGCGAAGCTGCGTTGCAGATTCCTGATAACACCAAGGCGAACTATGACAGCCTGGTGTTAGAGGCATGGGCGCTTTTCGGGGCCCATCACTATCGCGATTACCACTTCCTTTACTCGCTCAGCGACCACGTGGCGCACTTCGGTCTGGAGCACCATGAGTCCGACGACAGTCGGGTCGATGAGCGCAGCCTGATTGACGATAAGCTGCGCACGGCCTCAGCCAGTTTGTTGCCTCATGAATATGTGCATTCATGGAACGGCAAGTATCGCCGTCCCGACGGGCTTGCCACACCGGCGTATGAGAAACCCATGCAGGGCGATCTTTTATGGGTTTACGAGGGCTTGACCGAATATCTCGGCCTAGTACTGACGGGGCGGAGCGGGTTGTGGACACCTGAACAGTTCAGGGACAATCTGGCCATGATCGCGGCGACCTACAGCCATCGTCCTGGACGCACGTGGCGCGACCTGGAAGACACGGCGGTTGCCGCACAACTGCTGTATCAGTCCTCCATGGCCTGGAACAATTGGAGACGAGGTGTTGACTATTACGACGAAAGCGCGCTGATCTGGCTGGAAGCAGACACCATCATCCGCGAAAAAACCGGCAGCAAGAAGTCCATGGATGACTTCTGCAAGATCTTCCATGGCGGCGGTAACAGCGGGCCCGTGGTAAAAACCTACAACCTCGACGAGGTCATCGGCACCCTCAACCATGTTGCTCCGTATGACTGGAAGACTTTTCTCGATGACCGCATTTACAAGATAGCCCCAACCGCCCCGCTCGCAGGCGTCACTGCCAGCGGATGGCGGCTGGTTTATACCGATGAAGAGTCAGAGCTGATGCGGAGCATTGAAGAGCTTCGGAAGTTAGTCAATGCCGAGGATTCTGTAGGCCTTATTTTGAATGCCGATGGAACCGTTCTGGATGCCATTTTTGGCATGCCGGCCTTTAACGCCGGCATGGGGCCGGGAATGAAGATCATCGCTGTTAACGGCAGGCGTTTCTCGCCAACGGTCTTTAAGGATGCGCTGAAGGCCACCAAGAGCGGTGGGGCCTTTGAGCTTTTGGTCGAGAACGTCGAGTATTACAAGACGTTCAAGCTGGAATACCACGACGGCGAACAATATCCGCACCTGGTGCGTGACACCAGCAAGCCTGATACTCTCTCGGACATCATTCGGCCTCACGCGAAGAGTGCGACGCGCTCGGCTACCAGCAATTAGACTAGTAGGCTATTGTGGCGGTCCGCCGAACGAAGTAACTCGGCCGGCTTTCTCGGGAATGGATTTCAGTTACTTGACGAGTACCCAGCGCTGTTCTTCGGTCAACAGCGGACCGATGATGCCGTTGCCGCGAGGACCGTCCTCGAAGGAGTGGCTGGCGGTTCGAATTTCCGCGCACCGTCGTATCGAAAAGGACAGTCGACTTTCGACTGATGTCCAGCCCAACCCTGACTGGATCGAACTCTCTCCCCATGTAAAACTTCTTGGTGCGGTCCTTGGCAGGGATGAGCATTTCGTAAAGATTGGGCACCAGCGCCGCAATCCTCGGGCCTCCAAATGAAGCTGGTGGCAAACGATGTGACGGTCATTGAATTGAAGGGAACTGGTCATTGGCTCATGGAGGAGCGTCCGACGGAGACCATCGAGGCATTAAAGGACTTTCTGTGAAGGACAATTTCTGTAGTAGTGGAAGCAGGTTACGGGTCCCTCTGAGCCGTGCCTGCCCACCTGAAAACATTATCTGGGGGAGAGCCGCGCAGCCTATGGATGGTCACCTTGCGCCAGCCTGCGCCCGCCATTTCGCCTCGTTGACGCCGACAACAAGGAGCCACAGCGCCCGCGACAATTCGGCAATCAGGGTGACCCACGGAATATAAGGGATCGGCAATGCGAGAAAGAGCCCGAAGTCGTTAATCCAATATGTCAGGCCACCGACGATCATCAGCAAGCCGAGAATTTTAGGAAAGAACTTCGACCGAAGGATGAGGAACCCGATCAGCGCGCAGAACACGCCAAAGAATGTCAGGCTCACGCTGAACGCATATCCGAACATCCTTATCGGGCCACGCGCAAGAGCCTGCAGTTCGTTTGCCTGAAAGGCGCTGTGGTATTCCGGAAGGCTGAATGTAAACAAAGGCTCGATATAATTGAAGAGATTGACGGCCTCGATGGTGGCTGCCGCGATGATGAAAACCAGGGCAAGCAGGGCGAGGCGCGGATTGACCACTTTGAGCAGCTCAAAGAAGATCAGCCCTAGCGGCAGATTGCAGATGGCGACGACGACGGCGGCCGAGAAGCCCAGTCTATAGAGCCGCTCATGCGCCAGGATGCTGGTTGCGGTCTGAGCCATGTCGCCAGGGACAATCAGCTGGCCGCGAACATACTTGTAGGCAAATAGAGCGAACGCAATAATGATCAGGTAGAACACGC
>JBPYDQ010000192.1:0-3049 GCA_051986135.1 Terriglobales bacterium
GCTTCACGGTCGATGCCGGGGTTATCCACAAAAAGCTGTGGAAGTCGCTTTCTCCCAGTCTCAGTGCCGACATCGAGGAACGTGTAGTGGCCGACATCGCCGGGAAGGATTGCAAGTTTCGCGCTCCTTATGTTTGTTGCGAAGAACTGGGCATTTTCGGCGGGAGGAGCAATATGATCAGCCGTACCCACAACAATCGCCACTGGGATCGTGATCCTCTGCAAACTTTCCGGCGTAAAGGCATGGGCCACGGCGGGAGCTATGGCAAAGACAGCGCGGATCCGCGGATCGCGATAGGAATCCCCGGCGTGCTGCAAGGAGTGTTGCACGTCGGGCTGCTGCTTGAGGGCCTGGAATTTCTCCAGCAAATCCGGCATCTCGGGAGGATCACAAGCACCCTTCTGTCGGTCGCACCAAGTCATAATTCGATTCCAGTCCGTAGTCGCGCCTGCAAGTTCCATCATCGTGTATCCGCCGTATGAGAAACCAGCGGCGCCGATGCGATCCGGGTCGATTTTGGCGCCAAAGCGGGGATCTGCCAGCAGGTCGGTGAGGGCTGTGCTCATGTCCTTTGCCCGTTCCCAACCCTCTATGAAACCCGGGATCGTATATCCGGTCACGGCGTTATTGCCTGGATGGTTCACCGCAACAACGATGTAGCCTCGAGCAGCGAGATAGGTGCCCAGCCATGCCATCTGCATGGCGCTGCCTCCGGTACCGTGGGAGAGCACAATAAGCGGAAACTTTCCGAAAGCTGGGGCAAGTGTGGCGTCCTTGGCGGCGCGGCCCGCGTAGAACAAAGGTTCTTCGGGAGGGCCGACATATTGCTCCTTCTCCTCTCCGGGGCTGACGTCGGCGGGATACCACACAATTCCGCTCAGCGCCCGATCGTGGGATTCACGCCAGTTGTACTCCGCGGGCGCTGCAAGTTGGCGGAGACTGAAACCGACAGGATGAAGGATGGGTTCTCTTGCTTTTTTCTTGGATGCGAACGAAATCGCCGTTAAAGCCAGCAGTGCAAGGATGACGATTGGAGGCCGATTCAACATATTTCAAAGCCTCAGTATGCAGGCCCCGGCGATCAAAAGGCAAACTGCTGCCCGCGTACCCGCGTACCAGACAAACATCTCGACCAAGTTGCGAAAAATCGTTAACACTTGCTGACCAGAAGTCAAAACGTGAGATGCCTGATTACAGCACTGGACTCCTGCCCCACATTTTGGCGGCTAAGGTAGGATGCTGGCCGGTCAATCTGTACCCAGTCGATGGCGAACGTCTCGCTGGGATCGAGGGCACCAATCGTTGGGTTGGTGACGAATCGATGCGGCCCGATCTCCAGTCAACATCCGTTGCCGCCAACCCAGCCGTTGCCCTTAAAGGGAGGGCTGATCACGATTGCCTCGCGGCTAATCGGGATGGAGCGGCCGACGGCCGTGTGCTCCGCCCCTACCAGAGTCGGAGGAGTCGTTACCGTGAGGCGGTGCGATATCGCCATCGGTACCTGGCTGATGTCGTCGTAGGTGACGTCGAAGAACATCAAACCTGACTGACCGCTCGGCATCTGCGTCGTGTAGCTCTCTTTGTTCATTTGTTCGCGTCAACGTGAAGAGCTTCACCTGGCCGGTCTGTCCTCGTTCTTGATGTCGAGCACGCGGTTCATGCCGCTTACGCGATTGCCGCGTGCCGCGTCAACCCCCCCGACCGATTTACCGGTCGCGGTCACGCTCCAGGAGTTAGTGCAGTCGAGCGCATACGCAACATGGATCAGTCCGTTGGAGCCTTTCACCGGATAAATGCCGCCGCCGAGCACGTACGTGAGTGGCCGATTTCTAGCGGATTAGTGCAGGCCAGCCGTCGGTCACCGGCGCATACCAATTGCCTTGAGAGGATTCCTGTGCGGCGAGGAGTGATAAGCAGAGGATGAGCGACAAGGTTGTGATCGCAACCCAACAGCAGACGCCATTACGCATAACAGAGTATCCTCTCGTGACTTGGATATGAACGAAAACTACGGGCAAAGCGAGTGGCTCAGACTACGGCTTTGAGGCTTTGAAGGCCGCCTCGTCAACCAAACATCGTAGAAGCGTGACGCTGGTGAAAGATCGCCTTTACACTACCAAAAGGGGACTGCTGGATCACCCTTCCTAAGCCGAAGAAAGATCGATGACAGATAAAGCAAAAGACCACGATCACGAGCTCTGGGCGCTAAGAGAACGAGCAAAGGAACTGAGGTGCATTTACAACGTTTCTGCGGCTCTTTCCCGCCGCGATGAACCTCCTCAGGTGGTCTTCGGTTGGGTGCTGGATGCCATCCCACCTGCTTGGCAGTACCCCGAGGACACTACGGCTCGCATCGAATATCTCGGGCGAACGCATGCACTGCCGGATTTTATCGACACACCCTGGCGCCTCCGTTCATCGATTTCCGTCTGGCGCACTCCGGTCGGCGCGATCGAAGTTCACTACAAGCAGGAAAAAGCTACCGCGTGGGAAGGTCCCTTTCTTCGGGAAGAGCGCGAATTACTCGACAACATTGCCCACCGGATCGGTGAATACCTCGAGTGGAAGCAAAGGGAGCTCAGCGGTGAACGGCTGGGTGCTGCACCGGAACACTGGCGCTGGCGGCAACGATTCGCAGAGCGCATTGCGAGTGCCATTGATCCTGCCCGATTCGGAGTGCAGGCGATTTACCTTTTCGGCAGCACCGAAGGCGGAAACGCGGAGGTGGGAAGCGACATCGATCTGATTGTGGTTCGCGGCGGCGATGCGCGCCAGCGAAGGGATTTGCAGATTTGGCTGGAGGGGTGGAGTCTATGTCTGGCGGAAATCAGCTTTCAGCTCTACGGCGTTCCCAGCCACGGCCTGCTCGATGTTAAGTATCTTGATCCCGAAGAGGCAAAACTCCAAATCCCGTCTTTCTCCAGGGCGGGGAGAACCCTGCAAGCACTGCCGGTTGGCACCTCTCTTCAATCCTCTGGTTCTGGTCAATGAGTGCTTCTAGGAGAGGTCAGGACCGGGGTGGTGGCCCTCCCCATTTTTTTGACATCGG
>JBPYDQ010000193.1:0-8626 GCA_051986135.1 Terriglobales bacterium
GGTTTTCAATGCATCCTCCCCTCTTCTCGAATTGTGGCAGTGTCCTTGTTTGACGACACTTCATTTCAAGCCTAGGGGCTGTCGGATGCTTTGGCTGATAGAGGCCAAGTTGCCACCACCGGGAAGCCGCCTCTTCGTAATCGGACCCCATCGTGCGTCCTCAACTTTAGAGCACTTGACACCCTTCTTCGCGCGCGAAGCTATCTCGGCTTTCAGGTTGTCGCACACGAAGTAGAGTTCTTGGGCATCCTCCTCAGAAGGGTGGAATGCGGCTTCTGTCGGCGCCAGGGCGAAGATCAAACAGCCATGACCCGCATCCACCGATTTGAACCCGAGGAGGTCGCGGAAAAAGGCGCGCTCAGCCTCAGCGTTCTTACTGTAGACAACTACGTGAGCGCCTGAAATCATTTCCCCTCCCGAATGCCCGGCAGGCAGGAGCCGCGCAAGAATCATTGAACGGTTGGTTTACTCCGAGTAACCCTCGTCGTCCCCTTTGTCGTCGTCACCTTGTTCTTCTTCTTCTTCTTCTTTGCCATCGTCCTCTTCGTCTTCCTCGTCGTCTGGCTCTTCTCGAACGAGGACATCGGCAGCGACCGAGCGACCAGCCGGGTCGCGTCGAGGCATTCTGAACGTGTTCTGCTCATGCTCAATGGTACGCCTCACGCCACTTCGCCCCAAGAGTGTGGGCGCTAAGGCGGCGTGATTGCTCTCGCTGAAGGGCGGGAATGATCAACGAGACTCGGGAGCTTAGAATTCTGAGATGGAACCCGCGCAGGCCAAGCAGCAGATCTCTCCAGACGTTCTCAACCAAATCGACGTGCATGTTGGCACAATTCTGACCGTGACTGACGTTCCCAATTCTGAGAAGTTGATCGCTCTCGAAGTCAGCTTCGGCGACCACAGGCGCACCATTCTGGCTGGGATGAAACAGGAGCGAGCCAATCCTCGCGAGATCGAAGGCAAACAGGCTCTTTTCGTAGTGAACCTTCCGCCAAGAAAAATGGCAGCGATGATGTCCGGCGGAAGACATTTATCAGCTTGCGAAGGCGCTCAACTTGAAGCATGTGTACATTGTCGGACATGACATAGGCGGGCACGTCGCCTACGCATTCGTGCGCCGTTATCCAAACGCGGCGCGGGGAGCCATGATCCTCGATACGCCAATTCCGGGAATTGAAGGCTGGAACGAGATTCAAGGCGACCCCAACATGTGGCACGTCCACTTTATGCAGGTTCCGGGGCTGGCTGAGAAACTCGTCACAGGGCGGCAGGCCGGCGGGGAATGAGTTGGCCTGAGTAGCTTCCGAAAGCTTCGCAAGTTCAGTCGCACGACAGTTTAGAAATTGTTCACGAGCTGCAAGAATCTCCTGGCGCTTCTGGTTAGGGAGCGCGTCAAAACACGCTACTCGAAAAAGGAAAGCGCCATCGTCGCTCGCTGCGTGTGTGAAGTTGGATAACTCCTGGATCAGATACTTCCCCCCTGCTGTCGTAATTCGGTACTGCTTCCGCGTTTGGCCACGGTCGCCCGGCGTCGAGCTCTGCTCAACCGAACCGTTGTGAACAAATTTCTTCAGCAACGGATACACGATGTTTGGGTGCAGGGCTCGATTCCCGAAGATCAGGCCAGCGGTCTTCTTCAGGGCATAGCCGTAGGCGGGAGCTCGAAGCAGAGCGACGAGGATAACTAGCCTAGAGGCGACAGTGAGGACAGTGCGCGTCAGTTTTTGTCGGATTGTTGCCCCTCAGCGTTGAATCTTGCTGGTCAAGTAGCTTGCGGACTTTCCGCATCCATCGGTCGCAATCTTTCATCGACTTTTCACGAGCGTGCTTTCCTCGGTGCTCGCTCAAGAGCATGCGCCAGTCGCGATTCTTAGATCCATGCTCTGCCCAGACGTAGGCTCGCCAACCGTCAGTCGATGCCACGGACTCAAGGGAGCAGCCGTACAACGTCATATGATCCAGCGTTGGCACAGGCTGATCTTGGGAAAATACGAGTGCCGCGACTTGCAAGAGAAAACACAAGAAGAACTTGTTCTGTTGGATCATAGGTGACTTTTTTCAGTGGTCGCTTCACGAACCTTGATCGCGCCGGGTGGTCGAGTCCAGCATAGGAAGCGGAGAAAATAAGTTCTTCTTAGAAATTGCTTTTTGGGACTGCTGCCCTTGTGTTTACGTTGAAAATCCAAAACCCCGATTAAATGTGGAGGTTACAAATCCCTGTTCAGAGCCAATAAGACAGAGCCACGTGGGAGACTGTTACACTACCGCCGCCTGCTCCACAAGAAGCATTTCGTCGTAACGGGAACGCAAACACCGCTTTTCGGCCTTAAGGTTCCGGTGGTAAGGCGAATGGTGATAAGGCGAGCGGGGCTCACGCGAAATTGGAACCCATTTACTGGCAGGGGACTTTTTCGCGGAGGGCCCTCGGTGAACAACCATAACGTCGCTTAAACAGCGAGCTGAATGAGCCAAGGCTATTGAAACCTGAATCGAAGCAGATGTCAGTTACAGAGCGGTCGCTTTCCAGGAGAAGAGCACGGGTGCGTTCAAGCCTCAGTCGCACAAGAAATCTGTGTGGTGTCTCGCCGAACGCAGTTTTAAAAAGTCGGAGAAAGTGGTGTGGGGAGAGGCAGGCAACTTTAGCAATCTCACCCAATGTCAACCGTTGGTGGCACGTCGACTCCATAAAGTCTCTTGCCCGATAGAGTCTGCGAAAAATCTCGGCCTTCGTTGCGAGCCGAAGAGGTGGCATTCTCAGAATTTCTTTATAGAGGTTGCGGTGCGCCCAAAGAAGGTGTTCCAAGAGAGCGCCGAATTGGTCCTCAAGCCATTCGGCCGAGGCGCCTCCGGTTTGCACTGCGTAGCGAATCCTTTCCAGCAAAGGCGTAACCGTTTGGTCATGCGGATACAATCTTTCGAAAAAGCAAACCTGCTGTGTTTCAAGCAAGCTGTCCAGTAGCCGATCGGAAGGAGTAACGAGACTCCCAAGGACTCCTTGAGCAAAGTCTGGTGCGAAGAAGATCGAGAGTGTCTCTATTGCTCCCGGTGGAGCGGCGTAGCTCGAATAGCGCTGCCCTTGATTCAAAATCAAGTAGTTATGCGCATTCACAGCGAATCTCGCGCCGTTGACCTCATGCACTTCCACGCCGCTGAATACCGCTTTGACCGAAAGCGGACCGGAACGCTGGGAATAAGCCACCTCGTTCCCCTTAGCGCTCAAGATCAGGTTTGGCCAGGCGCGTGGCGGGCACTGTCGCGGATATTCAGTAAGAACGAGCATCGACCTCTCCCTCTCGTTCAGAGTAGTGCCTTGATTTCCCGCTCAATCAGAGAGACGTCTGCCTCACCTACATGTTTGAAATAGATTCGATCATCGCGACCTATCAGAAAGGCGACGGGCAGGCCGAAGACCCCACGGTCGCCTTCGACGTTGACGAGACGGCATGGGCGAACACCGAGGCGTTCGCCAGGGCGACAACGAAAGTTTTAGCC
Source organism: Terriglobales bacterium (assembly GCA_051986135.1). Lineage (GTDB taxonomy): Bacteria > Acidobacteriota > Terriglobia > Terriglobales > Acidobacteriaceae > Gp1-AA122. The sequence continues at coordinate 3,493 of JBPYDQ010000193.1, forward strand.
CTACTGTAATCAGTCTAGCCGCGCGCGGAAAAAGTGCCGTCGTCATGCTGAACTGATTCATCGATGTTTTCCTCTCTCCGCAACTTACGGATGCGCCACTGGACTTGGGATGCTTTGAGGTTCGCGCTTTGCAACCCCATGCGTTTCACGCATTCTGAACGCTACGTGCAGCCCGGAAAGCAACGTCAGCGCCTCAACGACTTGAATTGCAGCCCGCATCCCGAGTAAATCCGCGATTACTCCGGAGATCAGAGCACCGAGTGCGTAACCAAGATCGCGCCAGAAGCGATAAGCCCCCATGGCGGTTGCGCGCCACTCAGGATGTGCCACGTCACTGATTGCCGCCAGAAGTGTTGGATACACCATTGCCGTGCCAACCCCCTGCAATAGAGCGCCGATCATCCACGCCGCGTACACCGGTACTTGGACAGTCAACCAGATTCCGCCAGCCTGTACGACCATGCCCCCAGCAATGAGCCACTTTCGTCCCCAACGATCGCTCAACTGGCCGGTAACGAGTTGCAGGATGCCCCAGGCAGCTGGATAGACGGCCTTGATCGTGCCAATCGCCGCGACCCCTAGTCCAAAACTGGCAAAGAATAGCGGGTAGATTCCCCAGGACATGCCATCGTTGAGGTTGTTGACCAGCCCTGCCTGACTGCAAGAAAACAGGTCTCGGTCTCTCCAGGATGTCAGCGCGAAGATTTCCCGCATCGAACGCGGGTGTCGAGGATCATCTGCGCTGCCGTTTGTAGCGGGCACATGGTGTAGCTTTGCCTCAAGGGTGGCATAGTGTCGCGTCTCCTTCGCAAGAAATAATGAGAGCAATAATCCCGTAAAAACTACACCGATGCCCAGGTAGAACGTTTGTGGGCGCAGCGCGTAAACCGATGCGATGTACCCCGTAATCCAAGCAGTGAAGCCAACGGCGATGTAGCCCGCAAATTCATTGAGCCCGAGTGCAAATCCTCGACGCTTGGGGCCCACCAGATCCACCTTCATGATCACCGTCATCGACCAGCACAGGGCCTGGTTGACGCCGAGCAACATGTTGGCAACATCGAACCAGAACCAGTGTTTAGCGAAGATGATGATGAAAGGAACCGGCAGTCCAATCAGCCATCCGAGCACCAGGACTTTCTTGCGCCCTACAGTCTCCGAGACATGCGCCGCGAACAGATTGCAAATGGCTTTCGTGACACCGAAGCTGACGATGAAGGAGACGATTGCGGTCTTGGAAACCAGCCCGAACTCTCGCTCCCCAATGAGCGGCACGACCGTCCGCTCCATTCCGACTATCATGCCCACAAAAACATTGATCAGTACGAGAAGGGAGAACTGGCCGAGATTTTCGCGCAGCCCTAGACGGATCTTATCCGTGCCGTCACTCATGGGAATGCTCGTGCTGTTCGTTGGAAGTATGTTGGTCGGGAAATCGCAATCATTCTTCCTGTAGTCCCAGGTTGATAGCGCGAATCCTCGTTGCATCCGGTGGTGGGGTCGGGATGTTTGCGAGCATGTAACGCACGAATTCAGTTTCGTCGCCGATTTGAAAAGCTTTGTTGAATTTGCGCTCAAAACCAATCGTGGACATCGGCTTTCCGCTCAAAGAACGCCCACAGACAGAACCCGAGAAAGCCCCTGGCAGCACCTCGATATGGTCGGACAGCGCCTTCAGCCTCTGCGTGGTCTTGAAAAGTGCTAGCGCCCCCACTTCGGCGCTGGACGCCAGTTCTGTCCGGCCTAAGTCTCCCACCATCAGGGTATGCCCGCTTATCAGGAACCACGGTTCCGGTCCCCGCGTTTTGTCCGTTACCAGCAGGCAAATGTGCTCCGGTGTATGACCGGGTGTGTGGAGAGCCTGGATCTGGACATTCCCAAGATCGAGCACATCGCGGTCGTTCACCCCAAAGAACTGATATCGTGCTCCCGCGCCCGCGTGCAGAACATACTTGGCGCCAGCGAGTTGGGCGAGTTTGCGTCCACTCGAAATGTGGTCGGAATGAACATGGGTATCGATTACGAAGCGGATTTTCATGCCGTTCTGTTTCGCAATCTGGAGGTAGAATTCGGGGTCAACAATCGGGTCGCACACGGCGGCCAAACCTTGTCCCCCTCAACCGAAAACATACGAAGCCGCGACCACTGGGTCAGTACGAAGCAGTTGCCGGAATATCATTGTGTCCTCCTTGCCGTTGTTGCCTTGCGAACCGGCTCAGCACCGGTCACGAGCGGCAACCCGCGGGCCCGCCAATCATGGACGCTGGCGTCCAGCGGGAAGGCCTGGATTCCACGCGACCGCATCAGGTGCACAGCTTCCACGGCGAGAACACAATACGGACCGCGACAGTAAGCAACCACATCTTTGCTCTTTGGTAATTCCGCCAAACGACGTTTGAGTTGCCCCAGCGGAATACCCAGCGCCCCCGGAATATGCCCAGACTGGTATTCTTCCGACGGGCGAACGTCGATAACGACAACCTCGCCAGAGCTGACCCGCTCCATCAGCGTCTCTTGATCCACGCCGCTCAACTCCTTCTGCTCTTCGAGGAACCGTTTGCGAATCCGGTGGATCTCCAAGAACCGATCTTCTGCCAGGATGCGATAGGAGCGAAAGAAATCGCAGACAAGGACATCGGCCAGCGAGTACACCACAAAGCGGCCGTTCTTGCGTGCTTCGACCAGGTTTGCCGCCTCTAATATTTGCAGGTGCTGCGAAGTATTCGCCACGCTCATCGCGCTCTCCTCGGCCAGGGACTCGACGGTCCTGTCGGTCTGGCAAAGCAGGTCCAACAACTCCAGCCGCTTGGGACTGGACAAGGCCTTGCCGATGCGCGCCAACTGACCGTACGAAGCGTCCTTGAAGTCCCTCTTTGCGGAACTAGCGACGGAAGGCATACAATATTCAATTGAATACTTTAATATTGATCCTGTCAAGGTGATGTTGGTCGCCTAACGAGAAAAATGACTTTTCCTCTAGGGACAACAGAGCACATGTACTTCCTGATATTTAGGAGCTTATCCAATGCACACAAGCAACCAGCAGGCTATCTACCTTGACTTCAACGCCAGCACGCCCCTCGCACCAGAGGTCGCCAGCGCCATGGAGCAAGCCCTCCGAGGTCCCTTCGGCAATCCATCCAGCGATCACTGGGCCGGGCAGCCTGCACGAGACGCGGTCGATAGAGCGCGAGCTCAGGTAGCCAGTCTCTTAGGATGCAAGCCGCGGGAGATTGTCTTTACTAGCGGCGGCAGCGAATCCAACAATCATGCGCTCAAGGGTGTGTTCTTCGGCCATAGAAAAACTGGTGCCCACATCATCACTTCGCAAGTGGAACACCCTGCCATTATCAATCCATGCCGGTTTCTCGAACGCTTGGACGCGGAAGTGACCTACCTGCCTGTCGATCGGTTCGGGCGGATTGATCCCGACAACGTCCGGCGGGCGATCACGTCCCGCACGGTACTGATTTCGATCATGCACGCCAATAATGAGGTGGGGACGATTCAGCCGATCGCCGAAATCGCTCTTATCGCCCGCGAACACGACATCGTGTTCCACACGGATGCCGCACAGTCTGTTGGAAAGATCAGCACTCGTGTCGATGAACTCGGCGTCGATCTGCTGTCGATCGCCGGCCATAAACTGTACGGACCGAAGGGAATCGGCGCTCTTTATGTCCGCGACGGAGTCCGTTTGGAGTCTTTCGTTCATGGGGCGGGACACGAATCCGGTCGACGCGCTGGAACAGAAAACCTCCTGCTCGATGTTGGATTCGGAGAGGCGTGTGCTCTGGCTGAGAACTGGACAGGGATGGAATCAGTTTGCGAGCTCCGTGATCTATTCTGGAATCTCCTGCAAGAAAGGTTCGGCGCCGGAGTTGTTCTCAATGGTCATCCCGTCGAGCGCCTGCCCAACACGCTCAACGTGAGTTTCGTGAGCAAAGTGGGATCCGAGATCCTGGCCCGCATGGATAACGTCGCGGCCTCTACCGGTTCCGCCTGTCATTCAGGTTCGGTGGAGTTTTCTCCAGTCCTGCAGGCCATGAATATCCCGGCTCAAGTTGGAATGGGGGCCATTCGTTTCAGTCTGGGACACACAACCTCGCGTGAAGAGATCGAAGCCACGGTATCAATGCTCACCGAGGCCGTCCCAAGATAGGACGTTAACTCTGGAGGCAAGAGAAAGACTCGCATCCGCTATTTACTTCCGCTGCAATTAGGCTCTACAAGAAACCTCATGTGAAAGAATGGAACATCAAACTCCGCGACGGTGCTTGTGTGCGCGGAGAAATCGCACGCATAGGAGATCAGTGAGAACACATTCGCGAGTGTTCCTGGTAAGTAACGACAGAGTTGGGCGCCCAGTCGAAACTCGGGTCCAAGGAGGCGTATGAGGTGTTCTCGGGAGGAGAGGCCGCGAATAGATCCGCTGCCACGCATTGCGACGTGATACCATTCTTGAGCTCCCACGCTCCAGCCAGCCGGTTCTCCGCTTGTAAGCGGCAGTCCGCACAAGTCGCAGTGTGGATTGCGATCAATAGCGTCCAGATGTTTGTCCATCGTAGCCTCCTCAGTCGGCCTCCCTTTTGTCCTGGCTGCGGCGCTCATCACTTAACCGTGTATAACATTGTTTCCCTCAGGCCGCTGAATTTATCGGCGCATCAGGGGTGCTGAAATTCAGACTCAAACGAGTCCATCGGAGATCCATCATGGTGCAGAACAATTTGTACCCTCACGAAGTTCAAAACGGAAAACAACCGCAACGCGCAGCTGTCAAGATCACGCACGCGCGCCAATCCTAATACCGTTTGATTGGAGAAAGCATGGCTGATCGGCCGTTACTCGACCTGAAGGAATTTTCGGCTACAGTGGCCAGCAACATCAACGACTTGCCGACAACCAGCCCGCACGGAAGTGACTTTGGACTGCCCGAGCAAATTCTTGGACTTGCATGTAATCCGAACGCGTTACGTGGCACAGCAACGGCATAGGGTCCTGGGGTGAACCCCTGTGGGGTGAACCCATAAGGTGAGACAGTTTTGAATGACACACATGCCATTGAGTTGAGGTTTCTGGCTTCATAATTAGCCGGGGATGAGGTCTGGAGCAGGGGACGGCGTGATCGCGTGGG
>JBPYDQ010000194.1:0-5334 GCA_051986135.1 Terriglobales bacterium
CAGCAGAATGGAAATTTTGTCTATACCGACCCTATGTTCCGTTGGACGAATTGGACGTCCACATTTTCGATTACCGGCCAGCATAACAGCGAAAATCCCATCTTCACGTATCGACAAGCACAAGTCGGTTATCAGCTGCAGCTGCCTTTAAATCGCGAGCAAACCTCTAACCTGTTCTTCAAATATACCCTCAGCGAAACCGGGCTGACCAACCTTCTCATCCCGGAACTGGTGCCACCCGAGGATCGACACGTCCGCCTCTCCGCGGTGTCTGCCACTTATCTCCTCGACACACGCGATAATCCCATCAACGCGCACAAAGGAACTTACCAGAGCTACGAGTTTGATCTCAATCCGAGTGCGCTGGGGTCGAACGTCAGTTTCACACGATTGCTGACCCAAACCGCATATTACAAACGCATCCCCGCCAATATCATTTGGGCCAATAGCCTGAGAATCGGTCTGGAAGTACCCTTTGGAGGAAGCCATGTTCCGATCAACGAGAAATTTTTCTCCGGCGGAGGCAGCACCTTGCGCGGCTTTCCTCTTAACGGTGCCGGGCCGCAGCACACGATCACCGCTTGCGGCAATCCTGCCGACAAGAGCACCTGTGCTCTCATTACCGTACCCGTGGGCGGTCCGCAACTGGTCATTCTGAATTCCGAGCTCCGCGTTCCTGTGCCAGTTTCGTTGCCCCTGGTGGGCAGGAACTTGGGATTCGCCGTGTTCTATGACGGAGGAAATGTGTTCCAGTTCGTAGGCTTCCGCGATTTTGGCAAGCAGTACACCAACAGCATTGGGGGCGGATTGCGCTACCAGACTCCCGTCGGGCCGATACGGATTGACATTGGTCACAACCTCAATGGACTGCCTGGAATCAAATCCACCCAGATCTTTGTTAGCCTGGGGCAGGCCTTTTGAACACCTTTCGTCAATATCCGAGCGACGACAAAGACAGGAAACCTCATCTGGTAGGTCGGCAGCAACAGACGGGGAAACCGCTGGGGAAACGTCTGGCCCGCTGGGCCGGCACAGGTTTGCTGATCCTGATTGCGGTCATTATTGTTGCCATCCTGGCGCTCACGCATATCCCATCATTGCGGAAATTTGCCCTCCGCGTAGCGGAACAGAAACTCAGCGCCTCGGTGGGCGCGCCGATTCGGGTGCGCGACTTTCGCCTGAGTCTCTCGCACCTGACCCTGGATCTCTATTCCGTCACGGTAAACGGTGCCCAGCCATATGCCGAGCCACCGCTGCTCACGGTTGACCACATCGGATTGGGTTTAGGCATTACCTCGCTCGTGCGCCGCGAGTGGTACGTGAGGAACATTGCCGTGGACCATCCGGTTGTCCACTTGTTAGTGGATTCCCGGGGCAACGATAATCTGCCGCAAAGCAAGGGAAAAAACCGCCAGAGGAACGCTGATCTGTTCCAGTTGGGTGTACGCCACGCCTTGCTCGATGCCGGCGAGGTCTACTACAACAACAGAAAAATCGTTCTCAATGCCGACCTGCATGATCTGACGCTCAAAGCGCGCTTCGATCCAGTTCAGGCGGAATATTCCGGAGAGTTGAGCTATCGCGACGGACAGCTCGAGTTCGCAAAATACCACCCCATGGCGCATGAGTTAGACATGGAGTTCGATGCCACCCGCGGCAAGTTTACCTTGCGCCGTGCTGTGCTGAGGAGCGGGCCATCGCACCTCGAATTGGCTGCGACTGTGGAAGACTTCGCGCAGCCCCGCATGCACGCCACCTATTCTGCCCTGGTCGACGGCGGCGAATTCCGGCAGATCATGAAGGACCCTGCCCTGCCCACGGGCACCATTGCGGCCGCCGGCACGCTGGATTATCAAAGCCAGCCGGATGTTCCTCTGCTGGCCACCATAAGCGTCAACGGCGATTTGAGCAGCCGCATGCTGCGGATTCAGACCGCCCGTCTGAGCGCCAATATCACCGACTTCGGTGCGCGCTACTCGTTGCTGAACGGCAATGCTGCTGTCAGCGATATTCACGCCCGCCTGCTGGGCGGGAAGCTGACCGGAAATTTAACCATGCGCAACCTTACCGGCCACTCCCGTTCGCGATTGCGCGCCGCGCTGACTGAAATATCTCTCGCCGAGTTGCGCCCCATGATGAAGTCTTCCCCGGTCGAGGCGGTTGGCCTCACAGGCACTTTGAATGCAGACGCCGACGCGAATTGGGGAAAGACTCTCGATGATCTGACCGCACAAAGCAACGCGACCATTCAAGCTCGAGTTGTCCCTCGCGGCAATGAAAGCGCGCGGCCTCTACCGGTGGACGGGGCTATTCACGCCCACTATATGGCCGCCCGAAAGGAAGTCTCGCTGACCCAGAGCTACCTGCGAACGCCCAACACATCGCTCGATCTGAATGGGACCGTCAGCCATCGTTCCAGTCTCGAGATTCGCCTTCGCACCAACGATCTTCACGAACTCGAAACCATTACCGATAATTTCAGGGCGGCGGCACAACCAGGCGCCGCCCCGCAGCAGCTCGGTCTCTATGGAAGCGCATCCTTTATTGGCGCCGTCAACGGCTCGACGTCAGTCCCAAACCTCACCGGGCAGCTCGAAGCCAGCAACTGGCGAGTCAGAGGGAGCGCGTGGCGCCTTCTGCGCACCGCGATCAACCTAAGCCCCTCCGGCGCCACTTTGCACGGTGGCGAGCTCGAAACTGCCGATCACGGCCGCATTACCTTTAACCTCAGCACAGGCTTGCAGCATTGGTCTTTCACCGATTCCAGTCCCTTCGAATTAGGGTTGAAGGCTAACCAGGTGAGCGTTGCTGAGCTGACCCAATTGGCGGGCTCACCGGCGCCGCTAGCCGGCATGGTTTCGGCGGAGGTCTCCTTCCGAGGCTCGCAACTGCATCCGGTTGGACAGGGGAAGCTGGCTATTACCAAGGCGCGGATCTGGTCGGAGCCAGTCGAGTTGGTGAATGTGAAATTTCAAGGCACGGGTGACGAGGTACAGGCTCATCTCAGCGTACAGATCCCCGCTGGCCTAGCGCAAGGCGTCTTCGCCTACTTCCCCAAAGAGGAAAGATATCAGGCGCAACTCGAGGCGTCGGGAATCCACCTTGCCCAGTTGCAGACGGTCAAGTCGCGCCACCTAGAGGTCGCCGGCGACTTGAACATCACGGCTCGCGGGCAAGGAAGCGTAAAGAATCCTGAGCTGTCGGCGACCGTGGAATCACCGCAACTCGAGGTTCGCAAGCAAACGCTGGGCGATCTGCGCCTCGAGACCAATCTCGCCAATCACGTGGCAGATATTGCCCTCGACACGCACGCCGTCAATACCGCGGTCACGGTCCGGGCGCAGGTGAACACAACCGGCGATTACCAGACCAATGCAAAGATAGATACTCAGTCAATTCCGTTGCAGCCGCTCGTAGCACTTTACGCCCCAGCGCAGGCGGCGAACATCACGGGACAAACGGAGTTGCATGCCACCCTACGTGGACCATTAAAGAACAAATCAGCTCTGGGTGCGCATGCCACGATACCCATTTTCGAGCTGCATTACCTAAACAAGATTTCGCTCGCTGCGGCCAACCCCATTCAGGTCGATTTCATAAACGGCGTCCTAGCCCTGGAAAAGACCCATATCCGCGGCACCGATACCGATGTCGAACTGCAGGCGTCGGTCCCCAGCAATAGGGCCCAACCAATATCGCTGCTGGCACTCGGCACTGTGAACCTCGAGATTGCTAGGTTATTCGATCCTGATCTAAGCACCTCGGGCGAGCTGCGATTCGACATCAACTCTTATGGTGCACGCGCTAATCCGGATGTGCACGGTCAGATCCGGATTGTGAACGCAAATTTCGCGACCGCCGAGGCCCCTATCGGACTGCAGGATGGTAATGGCATTCTCACCCTAACCCGGGATCGGTTGAACATCACCCAATTTAGCGGCACAGTTGGGGGTGGCAAGGTGCAGGCCTCGGGCGCACTCGTTTATAAACCTCATTTGAGATTCGATGTAGCTCTCGCCGGCAAAGGAATGCGGTTACTCTTTCCGGAAGGTATCCGCCAGGAGCTGGACGCAAACTTGAACCTAACCGGCACTGTCGAGGCAGCAAGGCTCAGCGGTCGCGTAAACATCGACCAGCTGTCGTTCACACCAGATTTTGACTTGATCGAGTTTATCAGCCAGTTCGGTAATGAGACTGCGCCTGCGCCCACCCCGGGGCTCAGTCAGAACCTTGAGCTGAATGTCGCCGTGCAGTCCACCACCGGTATTAATCTGGTCAGCCGAGAACTGAGCCTACAAGGCAGTGGTAATTTAACGGTGCGCGGCACTGCAGGTGAGCCGATCATCCTCGGACGGGTCAACTTGACCGGTGGCGATCTCATCTTTCGGGGGAATCGCTACATCCTCCAGAGCGGCACAATTGACTTTGCCAATCCGGCGCGCACTCAGCCGACCGTCAACCTCGCCGCCAACACCACCATCCAGCAATACAACATATACCTGCAGTTCCATGGACCTGCCGAGCACCTGCGGACGAACTACACCTCGGTGCCCTCATTGCCCCCAGCGGACATCATTAACCTGCTGGCATTCGGCAGAACTAGCGAAGCATCGGGGGCCAATCCGGCACTTGGAAATCTAGGCGCTGAGTCATTGCTGGCATCGCAAATAAGCAGTCAGCTGACAAGTCGGGTTGAAAAAATCGCCGGTATTTCCCAGCTATCCATCGACCCGGTGCTGGCAGGCAATGGCGCGCAACAAAACCCTGGAGCTCGTCTCACCATTCAGCAGCGCGTTACGGCAAATATTTTTGTCACGTTTGCGACAGATGTAACCGAGACACAAAGCCAGGTAGTGAGCCTGCAGTATAAGGTCACCCCACGGGTAATGGTCAGCGGCACGCGTGATCAGAATGGCGGGTTCAGTTTCGACACCAGGATCCGGAAGTCCTGGTAGGAGATCAAGAGTGGGCGCCCGGGTACGAAGAGGAATGGTCGAGACGGCAGCGGCCCGATTTCCTTAGAACCTGTTTCCAGCGAGTGCACGATCACCTCCTCTCGTTTTTCCCGCAGGATCGCCTACCGTAAGTACCTGATGGACAAATCGGTACAAGCGCAACTACCATCCAGCACTGTTTTGCAGGGTGCAGCTCGGAAGAGGAAGGTGGAATGCCCGTGAGTTTGACTGTGCAATCCGAGCGCTGGTGCGAAGTGACCCTCCGCGGATCGGAAGCAGGCAGTCGCACACTCTGCCATGAAGCCGCGATTATCGTTTGCCCGGCTTGCGGAACGGCGGTTTGTGACATGCACGAGAAAATGTGCAGCCGCTGCGGCCG
>JBPYDQ010000195.1:0-3054 GCA_051986135.1 Terriglobales bacterium
AACTTGCCCCTGGCGGTGCGTGGCGGAGGCCATAACCGGGCAGGATTCAGCGTGTGCGATGGCGGCGTAGTAATTGACATCTCCGGGATGAACCGAGTCGAAGTGGACGCAGACAAGCGCGTGGCCCGTGCACAGGCTGGCGCGCTGGTGCGCGATCTGGACAAGGCGACACAGCGATTCGGTCTGGCGACCACCATGGGTGGTTGCCCAACGGTAGGAATTGCCGGGCTGACTCTCGGAGGAGGAGAGGGGTTCTTGCAGCCGAAGTACGGAGCGGCCAGCGACAACCTGATCTCGGCGAAGCTTGTGACCGTGGATGGGAGGCAAGTTGAGGCCAGCGAAAAATCGAATCCTGATCTTTTCTGGGCGATTCGCGGCGGAGGGGGAAATTTCGGCATTGTCACGGCGCTTGAGTACCGGCTCCATCCGGTCAGCGAGGTTATGGCGGGGAACCTGACATACTCGCCGGGGCGACTGCCTGAGTTGCTAGAGGCTTTCGTCAAGTTCACCGGAAGTGCGCCGGATGATGTGTTCTTCGGCGGTGCGGTGCTATCGTCGGAACAGGGAGCGAGGTTCCTGATGATGATGTTGTATTTCGGAGATCCCGGCCATGGGGACGGCTTATTCAAGACGTGGCAAGCGCTCAAGCCATTGCAGGACACAGTCAAGGTCACGTCATATCTGGACGCACAGGAAACCATCATTCCTTACGCTCCAGTTGCACATTTCCAGACCGATCTGGTCCTTCCCGAACTCAGCGCCGGGACAATCGGGACTTTGGCAGAGGCTGCGAAAGATGCGCCGGTGAACACGCGGGTGTTCATTTTCCCGTTTTTCGGTGCCATTACGCGAGTTGCCGTGACTGACACAGCGTATCCCTTGCGGCAGTTCGGCTATGAATTGGACATCATTGGAAGCTGGAAGGCTCCGGCAGAAAAAGCGAGAGCCGTGCGGTGGGTAACGGCCCTGCGTGACAAGCTGCGGCCCCTCGCACGCGGAGCTTACGTCAACCAATTGGGCGAAACGAGTGAAGAACTGGTCAAACTTTCGTACGGGCCGAACTATGCGCGCCTTGTCGAGATCAAGAAAAAGTACGACCCGAAGAATGTGCTGCGGTTGAATCAGAACATCAAGCCAGTTTAGGTCCAGGCCAAACCGGCTGCCGATCAAAAGCGCGAGCGACGGGGATTGAAGATGGCTCGAATTCCTACACTGCGAGAAGATGATCCAGACACGCCGCCCGAGGCCCGGGAGTTCCTCAAAAGAGTCGAAGTCGGCCTCGGCGAGGTGTTCAACGCTGTCAGGTTGCTCGCCAACCATCCCGCGCAGGCTAATGCCCTCATCAACTTCGTGCGATCGGTGCGCTACGACAACAGCCTGACGCCCGCGCTCACCGAACTCGCTTACACTACGGCGTCCGTTGCAAACCACTGCCATTACTGAGTGCCTCATCACGTGATGCTCGGTCGGGGCATCGGGATCAGCGAAGAAAAGTTACGGCACATGGGTGATGACCCCCTGCCTGACGGCGTATACAGCGAAGCCGAGGCAGCTATCGTTCGGTATGCGCAGCGGTCTACCAAGATGCTGAGCATCGACAATACTACCTACCAGGCCTTGGCAAAGCATTTTTCGGTTCAGCAGATAATCGAAATCTGCCTTAATGTCGGCCTCGCTCAGATTACTAACCGTTTTAACGCAACGTTCCTGACCGACGTCGACGACTACATCCTGGATGCCAACAAAAGGGCGGACAGCGCAGTGGGGGCCTGCCCGATTCACTATCCGCCGATGCCCACTTAGTGTGCCCAGGGTTAATTAGAGCCAAATCTCTAGGCGACCGTCTTGCAAGACCTTGCCGCTGGCTCCCGGATTGTCGGCAAACAAGAAACTGAAAACCGATAACTTCAGGTTTGCCCGTGATCCGCCCAGAACCACATTTCGCAGCCAAACCGGGGCGATGCCCGCCGTTGGAAAGCGATGTGTCTCCGACCAATCACTCCTGACAGCCTACCCCGGCAATGAGACTTTGCATTCATTGAGCGGGCGGCAAAAGCCGGCGCATGCCTTCCGGGCATGCCTGCCGGTCTGAAACGATTCTTAATGCTTCTTCAAATCGTGTTTGCCGCATATTCTGTAGGAGCCGCTCCCAATGAACCATGCCATAGACGACCTTCAGATCGTTGTCCGCCAGGCTGGCCTCGCCCGCCCAGATCCGCCGATGAAAGTCTCTGAATGAGGGAAGCTTCTCGCTCAGGTTTATCGGCTTGCCCGCTGAACCCAGCAATAGGAAAACCGTGGCGGTGAGCATGTGCAACACCTGACGCATAAGGAAGAATCTTGCCCGTTGGTACTCGTCTGGCCGCTGGCCAAAATACCGCTCGAGATAAGTGAGTTCGTCCGCGTCGTTGGTAACCAGGAAGTTTGCACCGATGGCCAAGTCGAAGTAGCGGTCGTTCACGAAAGCAGCTTTCCAGTCCACGAGCCATGCGCGTTGGCCGTCGAACAGAATGTTTTCCGGCTTCAGGTCCATGTGGCACGACACCATATCCGAATCGAGACGCGGGTAAGCGGCGCACACTTGTTCGTACGGGGTGAAGACTTCCTCAATTTCCCCTTTGGGGAGAAGATTTGCCTTGCGGAACCTCCAGATGAAACCGTTGTGCGCCGTGACATAATTGAACACTTTGGGAAATGGCGGCAGCGCATGAAGTCTTCGCAGCGTGCCGGGAAGCTGAACCAGCGCCTGCGTTGTCGGAAACGGCACAGCTTCAACAAAATCGGTAATTGAGATTCCATCTTCCGCGTTGCTGTATCGGACGCAGGGCGCAAGACCTGCTTTTGCGGCGGCGCTCATGCATGTGAAGATGCGGCCAGGATCCATCCTTTCATCGATGCGCGTCATGATGCGCAGCAGGTATGGAGATCCCTGCACGGCGATGCGCAACACAAGGTCCGAACTGAGACCTTTAGTCATCCTACGAATATCTGCGAAGTCCGTTATGCCGAATGTTTCCTGCAGCGCGCGGGCTACGGCCGCTTTTTTCTCTTCCG
>JBPYDQ010000196.1:0-3132 GCA_051986135.1 Terriglobales bacterium
ACGGCATGTTGGAAGCCCCGGTCTGCGAGCCTGCTTAACAGCCATGCGAGGGATCCCACCAGCAAGGCAGCCAGAAATCGAAAGTAGTAGGTTCTGTATAGGAGCGGCAGCTCAAGCAGGTAGACAAGAACGCCATGTATCACGATCGCCAGGATGCACTTGATTGGCAGTCCGAGGTTCGTCTCCCAGACTGTCTTGATGGAGACCTTACGCACGGTGCGCCAAATTCGCCTTGGCACGCTCAGTAAAAACGCTAGTACCCAAGCCAGTGCCACTGCAATTGGTATGGACAGCAGCCATCCCAGCCACTGTGCCAGTGACATCCCCAGGAAGTGTTGATGGTTCAAGGGGCCAGGAATGACTCGTTCGGCAAGTGTGGGCCCTTCACTCTGCATTTCGCCATAAAGCTGCGGAATCTTCCCAACAGTCTCGCCCGAAACCAGCCATATCTTTCCGTAACTCGGATCGTCCACTCGGATCAGAATCACGTCGGTGGTCGTGCTGTCTACCTGCAAGACGCCAGCTCGTTCCTGGCCAGGCGGAAGTCCTTCCTCCACGCGGCCATTCGGGTCATCGCTGAGCGTAGCGATGCTGCCCTTATACCTTGCACTCAACGCGCGAAGTTCCCTTGCCAATTCCAGCGAGTCCACACTCTGTTCCGGTGCCGGTTGCAGATAGCGAGACATGCACGCGAAATCTTCGCGTGCTGCGCACTTCAACAAACCCTCTACGGCACTTCGCGGAGTCTCTCGTCCCAGTGGATCAAGAGTTGCCGAAGACTCAGCTTTGGGGGGCGCAGCCTTTGGAATCTGTGCCGTCGAAGTCGCGACTGTCCCTGCGAGCAGAAACAGCGCAAGGGCGCCCACGGGAGGCCATAGCCAGCGTGGCGCCCTAGGTGATTCTTGTCGGTGCCCTCTCAAGAGTGACCTCCGCGAGACCGCCGTCAAGCCACGCTGCGGATGCTGTCGCCAGCAACCTGCTCACGCGTCATTTCCGCCATGTACTTCTGCGCTCCTTTCAGAGTGGCTTCCGGCGTGAGCCGAGCGAACAAATCAAGCACGCGGGCAATCGTCCCTGTCCACCCCGTCTGATGACTTGCTCCTAAACCAGCGCCGTTGTCACCATGGAAGTACTCGTAGAACAGGATGTAATCCTTCCAGTACGGATCATCCTGAAACTTCTTCGTGCCTCCATATACGGGACGATTCCCGTTTGCGTCGCGCAGGAACATGCTCGATAGCCTGCGTCCAATCTCCTTCGCTACTTCAAACAGCGTCATGTACTTTCCTGAACCAGTGGGACACTCCACTTTGAAGTCCGGTCCATAGAAGGGATACATCTGCAGCAGCCCGCGAATGATGAGCCCGTTGACCGGCATCCAGATCGGTCCCCTCCAGTTGGAATTGCCGCCGAACATCCCTGTGTTCGACTCCGCCGGCAGATAATCGACACGGTACTCGCGTCCTTCGAGATAGAACACAAAGGGATGGTCACGGTGATACTTGGACAGGGACCGAATGCCGTACGGACTGAAGAACTCGTTCTCGTCGAGCATATAGCCGAGAATCCGACGTAGCTTTTCTTTGTCGACCACCGAGGCCAGCCTACGGCCCTGGTATCCTCCGCTCGCGAAGTCGTCCGCCCTGACAACCTTCTGGAACACCTGTGGATGGCGTTTCCGGAATAGTTCAACCATTTCCATGATCTTGGGGTGATCTTTTAACGTGCCCGCCTCAAATACCGTGGCGGCACACAGCGGCAGCAATCCCACCATCGAGCGGATCTTCAATCGCGTCGAATTGCCATTTGGGAAATGCAGCAGGTCGTAGAAGAATCCGTCCGCCTCGTCCCACATCTCGTCCTCACCCCCGCCGACGTGGTCCATGGCGTACGTAATCCAGGCAAACTGCTCCAGGAATCGGACAGCGACTTCCTCGTAGATTGAGTCGTACTCCGTGAGGATAAGCGCCATCTCCAGCATGCACAGGCAGTAGAACGCCATCCATGCGGTGCCATCAGCCTGGTCCAGATGTCCACCAGTGGGCAGCGGCGCACTGCGGTCAAACACTCCGATATTGTCGAGCCCGAGGAACCCGCCCGCGAATACATTCTTGCCTTCTGGGTCCTTGCGATTGATCCACCAGTTGAAGTTCTGGGTCAGCCCTTGGAACGAACGCTCCCGGAAGCGTAGATCAGCGCGTCCCAGCTCTGTCTCAATTCTGAACAGGAATAGCGTCGCCCAGGCATGCACCGGCGGATTCACGTCGCTGAAATTCCACTCATATGCCGGGATCTGTCCGTTCGGATGGGCATATAGGCCCCGCAACATGAGGAGAAGCTGATCCTTTGCGAAATCGAAGTCGACCAGTGACAAGGCAATCGTATGAAATCCCAAATCCCACGCTGCATACCACGGATACTCCCACTTGTCCGGCATGGAGATCACATCGCTGTTCAGCATGTGGAACCACTCCGCGTTCCGTGATCTTCCCTTCTTCGAGCCCAGAATGGGATGTGCGTCATGTTCGAGCAGCCACTTGTCGAGGTCGAAATAGTAATACTGTTTCGACCACAACATTCCAGCCAGCGCCTGTCGATGCACTCGCTTCTCGTCCTCACTCAAATTCTTCGGCGTAATGCGTTCGTAGAATTCGTTCGCATCGGCCAGACGTTGGGCAAAAATCTGATCGAACTTCGCGAACGCATCCGCAGATGGCTTGGCGCTCAACCGCAAACGCACCACCTTGCTTCCACCTGCAGGCACGTCGAGGGTGCAATGTGCAGCAGCCTTGGTTCCCGTCTTCGCAGGATTCACGCTATTTGCATTTCCTCGAATTACGTATTCGTGGAAACCGTCCTTCACGAACGGCGTCGGGTTTGATTGCCCCCACAGCCGATGAACGTTTGTTTCGTTCTCGGTGAACAGCAACTCTTGCGCATCGTTGCATTGCAGCGTGTACTCGCCGAGCTTCGGGTGTGAGGCGACAATCACTCCCTTGTTTACCCACAGCGACGGCTTTGGTCCACTCTCTCCGTCCGACCATGTATTGCGGAACCACAGCATGGGAAGCACATGAAGCTTGGCCGCCTGCGGTCCCCGATTGTGCACAGAGATCTTGATGAGCACGTCTT
>JBPYDQ010000197.1:0-4555 GCA_051986135.1 Terriglobales bacterium
CTAGGATCCGATCAGCACAGTCAGGTAATCAGCGGTTTGACAAACGCTGTGTACGCGGAACCGGGCTATCTGCTGTTTGGGCGCGGAGACATCGTAATGGCGCAACCCTTTGACCTCAGGCGAATGCAGGTCACTGGCACGCCTGTTGCGGTTGCCTCGGGCGTTTCAGCAATGTCCGCCGGCAATTATGTGAATTTTTCCGTTTCTCAGACGCAGACCTTGATTTACTCCTCCGCGAATACCGAAATCGACCGACAGCTGTGCTGGTACGACCGCCAAGGGAAGCAACTCAGTAAGCTGGGCCAGCCAGAGTATGCGAGTGCGCCGCAGCTTTCGCCGGACGGGAAGAGGTTGGCATTGCGTTTACTCACGCAGCCAGTTGGGAACTTCGAGATCTGGGTCTACGATCTTGCGCGTGGTTTGCCGGCTCGGACCAGCTTTAGCGGATTGACGGTGTTTGGGCCCGTTTGGTCATCGGACGGTCTAGCGCTTGCCATTTCCCATTCCACCCCGCAGGCTAGTGGCGACCATATGTATCTCTTGCAAGCGGACGGCACCGGAAAGGAAGAACCTCTTGAGCAGCCCTCCTTCGAGTCCTTAGCCAATTACCCCACGTCCTGGTCGCCCAATGGACATTTGCTGTTGTTTGATCATCAGGACAAATCGGGAAAGATTTCCATTTGGGTGTTGCCCCTGAGCGGAGATCGGAAGCCATACACGTTCCTAGAGACGCCCTTCAACGCGCAAATGGGGACGTTTTCGCCGGATGGGCACTGGGTTGCCTACGTCTCGAACGACTCTGGGAAGGATGAAATTTACGTAGTGCCTTTTCCTAACCCAGGAGTGCGCGTGCAGGTGTCCATCGCGGGAGGCTCTCAGCCGCGGTGGAGGAGAGACGGGAGGGAGATTTACTACCTGTCGCCGGAGGCGAAGATCATGGCCGTCGAGCTACCGACGGGTATGGTCGATTTTCGAGTAGGGGCCGTGCGTCCTCTATTCGCCTTGAGCGGTCTTACCGGAGTGCCGGGCTTCCTATACGACGTAAGCGCAGACGGTCAGAAATTCATTGCTGTGCAAGAACTGGAGCGCACCAGCACGGTCCCGCTAACGGTCGTGGCCAATTGGCCGGCGGACCTACGGAAGGAATGACCCTCGCAACGGGCACAAAACCGGGACCGTATAAGGTAAAAGGGTTGCTAGGGGCGGGAGGAATGGGAGAGGTGTATCGCGCGAAGGACACGAGGCTTGAGCGGACAGTGAAACAAAATTGACTTCGATTGGCGGTTTGTCGGCAACCCTTCCTCTATCCGATTACGGAAGAGGTGCCCGTCATCCGCCACAATCGCAAAAGGTGAGTGGGAGACCACTTCCGTAAGGGCAGTTGTTCAAAAGCGTGTCCACTCTGGGACCTTGTAACAATCTTGACTCAGTCGAACTTCTTCATGGCTGGCCAGAGCTGGCGCAGGTCCTGATTCAGCCCCCGGCAAAGCCAGATCGTGAAATGTTCATCCCGGCGTGAATATGGATGTTCCACTTGACCGGCAGCATCCACGCTCCGAAAGTGCTCCCGGTCGCCGCTGCCGTCGCTCCCTAACACGATCACGACATCTCCTGTGTAGTCTCGCGGCCCCCAATACCAGTAGTTGTTGTGCTTGCTGATAGCGGCGGGCAAGCCGTATCGCGGCCCGTAGAAGTCGATCGCCGCCGCTTCCCCCCAGCTGTTGCCGAAGACAGCTGTGTGCAACCGTTCTTCAGGCAGCAGGCCGTTGTAGACACGGGCGACCTGCTGCACCATTTCTTCCCATCCGAACTCGTCAGCAAAGAACTGTGGCAGCGGGCCATTATTTTGACGCTCCGCGACCGGTGGCCGAACGTGAAGCGCCGCTTGGTATCGGATGTAGGTTTCCGGGGAAAGGATCGGACAAGAAATCGGCGTCAGTAGTGCACCAACGACGACAATCGCGGCCACGTATACGGCCCGGCTCCAAGCGAAGCTCTGGGCCGTAATCCGCTCAAAACCCACCGCGCCTGCAGCAAAAAGCGTGGGGTAGATCGCCACAACATAGTAGTTCTTCCCACCGAGGACGATGAATGCAGTCAACAGCACGACATAGGCCCAGCCCAGCAAGCGATAGCGCCGACCTTCATGTCCGAAGAAGAGCCAGAGTAACCCTCCGGCCCACAGAGGAAACAAGATGGGGTTCATGATTGCAGCTTGATCGGCAACGAAGCTAAAGGGACCGCGAACGATGTCACGATTGCCCATGCGGATATTGTGGATCAACTGGAGGAACGGAAAGTCGTGGCCAAGCTGCCACAGGAAATTGGGCAACGCTAGGATCGCCGCTATCAGCATCCCCGACCACAGCCACCCGCTCTTGAGAAAATGGCGCTCTGGACCGACAAGGGCTCCGACCAGAACGCCGAACACGAGAAAAGCGATCGAGTACTTGGTCTCAAGCCCGACGCCAGTCAGCACTCCAAACCAGAACCAGTACTGAGGCTGGCCCAGGTTAATGGCACGCACCACGCACCATACGCAACCCATCCAAAGGACAGGCTCGAAGGCATTCATGGTGAGCCAGTGGTGCAGGATTAAATAAATGGGAACTGGGATTATCGCCAACGCAGACAGTCCTTGCGCAAAGCGGCTCCCGCCCATCTCTCGCGTCAACTGTCCCGTCATCCAAACCAGCGCAGCTCCTGCAATAGCCGGCAGCAGGCGCAGCCCCAGCAGGGAATCTCCAAACATATGGTGGGCAAACCAGGCGATGAACACGTTCATGGGGGGATGGTCCACATACCCCCAAGCCAAGTGCTTAGAACAAGCCACGTAATACATCTCGTCTCGGAAGATGCCGTAACGCGTTGCTGTGAGCAGATGGAGCAGAAGCTTTGCGAACGCTAGGTAAAGCACGATTGCGGGACCAGAGGTGAAGCGACTGTACGGCCGCTTCCCTTCAACGATTAGGGCAGAAACAGCATCAGCAACCACTGTACCCCCATAGCTGGTTGGAACTCGAATCCCAAGAAGTTATACGAAGGGTGTTTCGCAAGAGTTCCGGGCGCTGGTTCCGGACGTATGGTCGGCAACTGCCCGTCAGTTCGTGAGAAAACTCCACTTGCACTCGAAATGATAGGTTGGGATTCGAGTTCAACCGTTCAACCAGCCTGGTTTTGTCGATTTTGTCTGTCTCAGCGTCTAACCAGGGGGGAGATGAGCCTAATCGGCACATTGCATTCATCCGTCACATCATTTCGCCTCACTCAAGCTAAAGTGCTTGAGTGGGCCACCAATGTTTCTTTGAGTTCTTAGCTTAGCTACGTTCACCCTCAATTATTCGTACCGTAGCGCGACCATAGGATCCACACGCGCCGCCCTGCGGGCGGGAATCCAACAAGCAACGGCGGCTGTGGCCGCTAGCAAGAGTGTTGTCGTAACTAGCGTCGCCGGATCACACACCCTGACGCCCACTAGTGAGGAGGTGCCAAAGAATCGCCCCAGCGTAAGACTGATCAAGACCCCGATCGCCACGCCCGCGAGGACTAGACGTAATCCAGTTCCGACGACCAGGCTGAGAACATCCGCGCTCTCGGCGCCGAGTGCCATACGGATTCCAATCTCGTGTGTTTTGCGCGCCGTTGAATAAGCCAACACGCTGTATACGCCGCCCGTCACCAGAATCAAACCGACGCATCCGAAAATCGTCATCACCACGAAAGCAAATCTCGGCCCAGCGTATAGGTATTTGCTAACACTGTCATCCAATGCGCCAGGGAACGCTAAAGCTACCCCGGAGTCCGTAGCCCAGACTTCTTTCTGCACCAAATCCTGGATCGTTCCCGGATCTTGGGCCGTCCGCACGATCAACACCTGCTGCCTGGGAGTAGTGATCGTGTACGGTACCCACAGTTCTGGCTCAATTGGGGCCTGCAGTCCCCGATTGGTCACGTCTGCCGCGACACCGATGATTTCGAACGAGGGATCTGTCACCCCTTGGAGATTGGCTAATCGCAGGTGCTGCCCGATGGGATTTTGATTGCCCAGGTATTTCCGCACAAAAGTCTGATTCACAACCGCCAATCTCCGCGCGCCGTCGACCTCTGCCTCCTTGAAGCCACGTCCTTGCTTAAGATCAATTCCCAACGCGCGGAAATATTCTGCGCTCACATTTTGAAGCAAACTGTGCCAGTCTTCTCCATGGGATTTTCCGGCTATCTCGATTTTGCTCTCGGTGAAATTAAAAGGTGGGAGGGAGCTTGATACTGCCGTATCCACCACTCCCGGCAACGATTTCAATCGCTCAAGTAGCGGTCGGTAAAACGCTGATACCTGTTCAACCGTTTTGTAGCGCTCTTCAGGCAGGACGACTGCCGTCTGGAAGACGTGGTCTGCCGCAAATCCCAAGTTGACCTGGCGCAATCGAACAAAGCTCCGCATGAGGAGACCCGCACCCATCAGCAGCGTCAAAGAAAGCGCGACTTCTCCAATCACCACCGCGTCACGCAGCCACTTGCCCTGAAAGCCGCCGGTAACTCCTTTGCCGCTGTCGCG
>JBPYDQ010000198.1:0-3952 GCA_051986135.1 Terriglobales bacterium
CTGCCTCAGCTTTTCCCATTCGATCCACTCGTATTTGCCCTCCAGAACACTCGGCGATTCGGGGATATCGCCTACTATCGGATCGGCCCGCTCCGTATCTATCAATTGAACTCCACCGAACTGATACGCCAACTTCTCGTTGAGTGTCCTGAGAAGTTCCGCAAGCCAATATTCATAACCCGTGCGTTCGGACCCGTGGCCGGCAACGGGCTCTTCACCAGCGACGGCAATTTATGGAAGCAGCAGCGCAAGCTGATGCAGCCCGCTTTCAACCATGGTCAACTCGCTAGGTATGCCGACATCATGGTGAGTCACGCGGAGCGCATGATCGAATCGTTTGAGGAGGGAGAAGTTCGCGAAATTAATACCGAGATGGTGAAGCTCACGTTGGGTGTAGTGGTGAAAGCGCTCTTCGGTGCTGACCTCACGCGTCAAGCCGAAGAGGTAGGCCCGTTGATGACGGCAGTCCTCAAGGCCACAAATCAGCGTCTCGCCTCACCGCTGCAGGTTCCGTCGTGGGTGCCGACACGCCGCAATCTGCAGGAGAAACGCGCACTGGCACGCGTCGAAGCCCTGCTGCGCGGTCTTATCGAGGATCGTCGGTCTTCGCGTCAGCGCAGAAGCGACCTGCTTTCCGTGCTTCTCGCGGCAGTCGACGAGGAGAGCGGCGTCGGGATGTCCGACCAGCAACTCCGCGACGAAATGATGACTTTGTTCCTGGCGGGGCACGAGACCACGGCGAGCGCGTTGACCTGGACGTGGTATTTGCTGTCGTTGCACCCGCCGGCGCAAGCGAAGTTGGCAGATGAGCTTAGTCGCGTGCTGGGCGGCCGCGCGCCCCAGGCTACCGATTTACCGCAGTTGCCGTACACCGAAATGGTCGTCCGCGAATCCCTCCGACTGTATCCGCCGGCGCCGGGATTTGCCCGGGAGCCGATCGAAAATGTCCGCATCGGCGGGTATGAGATACCGCGAGGAAGTCTCATCGCAGTGAACACCTATGCACTTCATCGTGACCACCGCCTCTTTGACGATCCTGAGCGCTTCGATCCGGATCGATTCGCAGCGGGCTGGGAGGCACGGATACCACGCTACGCCTATTTGCCGTTCGGCGGTGGCCCGCGGGTGTGCGTCGGCAACGGGTTTGCGATGATGGAGGCGCGTCTGATGGTCGCGACGATCGCGAGGCGTTGGCGGTTCCTGCTCGAGCCGGATCAGGAGGTGACACCGGTTCAAGTGGTCACTTTGCGCCCTAAGGATGGAGTGCGCATGAGACTAAAACAGGCGTAAACGGGTAACGTCGTCAACTCCTGGGAAGTCGCTTATCGGAATATGGGGTACTGGTGCCTCCCTTTCCGACAATCCCGTGTTGCCAGGTTCCGATGGCCAATTTCTTCATGGTTTAAAATCCCCTCCGATCTCGCCCTAACTTCAGGGCGCTCGCGGCAAAAGGAAGGATCAAGAGGAGAACGCAAGCTTCGGATGGCACATAGACAAAGTGAACGGCACAACCTACTTGTTCAAAGAAGGCGGACGCGGAGGCTTCCACAGCGAGATGCAGGTTTATGGAATCCTCAGCAACGCGATAGAGTGGGCCGACCGATCCCAATGACGCTAGCCCACTAATCCTCCGAAAGCTGAACCGTTCACGTACACGTTCTGCAAACGTAGCCAGCGGCCCTCATACCCAGCCCAAACTTTAGGGTCGGTCACAAAGCCTTTCATCAAATTCATGAATGAGTATTTAGCGAGATAACGACTACGAAGAACGGATGTGCACGTATTGGCCGATTACTCTCTTCGTCTTCGCTGAGAACGGCTTTACCCCGTTCGGCGTACTTCCAAGCGCGGCAAGATTTAGGGATGCGTGCCCTCTACCAGCAAGTCGATTCGCTTGCCGACATTCTTGCCAATTCGGCAACCGGCAGCTTGAGTTCTTTCAGGATTCACCAATCCGGGCATCTCCCTTCATAAACCACGCCATCTTTGAAATCTGTGGCACGCTAAGGAATCGAGAAAAGCAGGTGCCCTACCGTGCATGAAACGTGCATTTATGAATGAGTTTGAGGCCACTAGGGGTTAGCTCTGAACGAGAAGCAGATTCCCCAGTTTGTTGGAAACAATACAAATGCAAGCAGGGAAAGGAATGGTTAGAATGAGACACCGTGCGCCCAAGGCAGGCGCGCTACCAGGCTGCGCTACGCCCCGACAAGAAGTCCGTTTTGATTATACGGCACTTGCAAATGCGGATGGTGCTCCCACAAGCCAATTTGCCCCACGCCACTGTGCCAGAATCGAGACTTCAGTCAGTGGCATTTCGTTCGCCTGACGGTTGATCTTCTCCAGAACCTCTCTCTTTCATCTGCAACTTTATTTGAGAATATCGCTTGAAGCGTTGAGAGGCACAGGCGGAGCAACTGCGTCGCCCACTCGCCGGCCACGCCGCTGCCTGCGAGGGCTATGCTCGAGCTCTGACGGTGCGCTTCATCGCTGCGATGATTTCTGTGTGGAGCAGAGAATCCTGCCTGCCCTCCTTTTGCTCCTTTTGCGGGATGCGCGTCCTGAGGAGCCCGAGGTTGATGTTGGTGATGCTGGTTCTTTTGGTGACTGGCTACACTCTACGAGTCACGTCGGAAATCCTTGCCTACCAAGACACAAAATGGGCGTGGAATGTGCTGCCGATTTCTGCCCTGATCGAGCTCACAGCGGTCGCGTTGTTTGCAGCCAACCTGATCTTCACGTTCGGTCGACCTCCGGTGGTTGTGACGTCTCCGATGACATTGATGACTGAAATAGCCACGCGAGATCAGAGGAAATGAGGCGAGTCAGGTTGGAAGAGTCGAGCGCGCGTTGCTTCGCTTCTTTGTGGCTTTCTTGGCCTTCTTCTGGGGCCGTAACCGGCTCAGGAGCCTCAGGGCTGCACCTTTGTGAATTGCGACGTGATCGCTTTTATCGCTCTTGATGAAATACTGCGGTTCTTCTTTGGTGGCGTGGTGGGTATAGCCTTTGAATTTCACCTCGGAAACGACTTTCTTCACGATAATGCCGCGGACTCGGCCCGCTTCGGAGTTCCATTCGACGTGATCGCCACGTTTGAACGTCGTGGACATCGTTCAGTCGCTACACGGAAGATGCATCCCGCCCAGCAATGGTCAGGGGAAAGGCGCTGTCAACGATGCCTTCAACATCATGAGGAATATGGTGTTCTAGCGTTAGCATCCAGCCAGCCGTAAGTTGTAGCGACCGCTCGTCTTTACCGAACCGGATTCGCCCGCACAGAGTCTGAACCGAGATTCGTCCCCGGGCTTGATGTTTTTCCAAGGGTGCAGTGTCAACAGCAGTGAAAATTCAACCTCGTGTTCTCGTCCGGTTTGATGATTTGCCTCTGCCATCGTAATTTTACCTCTTCTTCGCAGGTGACCGTACCTCCCGCAAGAGCCATTGTGGGCGAGCGACACTTGATGATTCAAGTGTGGAAGCCCAAACTAGCCGAAACCGTGCCAAAAGGTTCTGGGGGAGGGCTTATGCTTCAAGTGCGCACGGGACCAAACAGCTTTGCCAAAATGTGCCAGAGTGCGATGTTCTTTGACGAATTGGGTGGCGCCGACCTCGTGCGTACGTTTCTGGGATGATATATAAACCTGAACGCATAAGGAGCGTCAGCGCCGGTTGCAGATGCATGGGAACTCTGGAAAAACGTGCCCGGGTCCGCCTGCCCCTCGGGGAACGGTTGGTTGCGGGAAAGAAGCTCCGAGCGCGAGTTCCACGGTCCTTACACGGCAACTGGATCGCCTCAAAGAATCGTCCCGACCCGATCGCGTTGCTGAAGAAATCGGACAGCGGGAGGTTGTCCGCACTACTGCCGATTCGTTATGCCCGGATGTGCCAATCGCCCTTCGCTTTCCTGCGCGGGGCGGCTGTTCTGATGGCTGCTGATCTCGCCTCAACTCCT
>JBPYDQ010000199.1:0-4426 GCA_051986135.1 Terriglobales bacterium
ATCTTCGATGAGGACAAGTATTTCGATGTGTTCGTGGAGTATGCCAAAGCCGATCCGGAAGACGTGCTCATCAAGATCTCTGTGCACAATCGGGGACCGCAGGCGGCCAAGCTTCATGTGCTTCCCACGCTGTGGTTCCGCAATACATGGTCGGACGGAGAGAGTGGACCGAAGCCGTCCCTGTGGGCAAACAAGGGAGTGATTGTCGCCTCACACCCGAAGCTCGGCGAGTACACGCTGCAATGCGACGATGCGCAAGAGTTGCTGTTCACCGAGAACGAAACAAACGTTCATCGGCTGTGGGGGCAATCAAACCCGATGCCGTTCGTGAAGGACGGTTTCCACGAATACGTAATTCGAGGAAATGCAAATACCGTGAATCCTGCAAAGACGGGAACCAAGGCTGCTGCACATTGCACCCTCGACGTGCCTGCAGGTGGAAGCAAGCTGGTGCGTTTGCGGTTGAGCGCCAAGCCATCTGCGGATACGTTCGCGAAGTTCGATCAGATTTTTGCCCAACGTCTGGCGGATGCGAACGAATTCTACGAACGCATTACGCCGAAGAATTTGAGTGAGGACGAGAAGCGAGTGCATCGACAGGCGCTCGCCGGAATGTTGTGGTCAAAACAGTATTACTATTTCGATCTCGACAAGTGGCTACTCGAGCACGATGCTCATCCGATATTGGGGTCAAAAAAGGGAAGATCCCGCAATGCGGAGTGGTTCCACATGCTGAACAGCGATGTGATCTCCATGCCCGACAAGTGGGAGTACCCGTGGTATGCGGCGTGGGACCTGGGCTTCCATACGATTGCGCTTTCATTGGTCGACTTCGATTTCGCAAAGGACCAGCTTCTCCTGATGCTGCGGAGCCTTTACGCGCACCCCAACGGGCAGATTCCGGCATACGAGTGGAACTTCAGTGACGTGAATCCACCGGTGCACGCCTGGGCGACGTTGTTTTTGTTCAGGATCGAGACGGAGCTGGGCCGCGCCGACCTGCGCTTCCTGGAGCGGTCGTTCCAGGGACTGATGCAGAACTTCAACTGGTGGCTCAACCGCAAGGACCCGGAGGGAAAGAATGTGTTCGCCGGTGGGTTCCTGGGGTTGGACAACATTGGAGTTTTTGACCGTAGCGCACCGCTGCCGACCGGCGGGCACCTCGACCAGGCGGACGGCACCGCATGGATGGCGTTCTACTGCCTGTGCATGCTGGAAATCGCACTCGTTCTGACCGAGTACGACCCGGTCTATGAGGAAGTCGCCAGCCGCTTCATGGAGCAATTCGCCTGGATTACCTACGCAATGGACCACGTAGGCGGAGGCGACGACCAAATGTGGGACGCGGCGGAAGGGTTCTTCTACGATCTACTGCATTTCCCCAACGGCGATTCCATGCGCTTGAAAATTCGTTCCATGGTGGGATTACTGCCACTGTGTGCCGCAAACGTATTTGAGGCGGACACTTTCAAGCAGCACCCCAAAATGTTCGAAATGATCGAGTTGTTCCGGAAGCGCCATCCAGAGGTATTTCAGAAGCTCGTCAGGGCCGATGACGTGTCGACCGGAGGATACCAGGGCCGCAGGCTGGCCTCGGTGGTCGACAAAGAAAAGCTACGTCGGATTCTGGGCTATATGCTCGACGAGAACGAGTTCTTCAGTCCTTACGGCATTCGGTCCCTGTCCAAGTATCACCGTGACCATCCGTTCGTGTTCTATCTCGAAGGACGCGAGTACCGGGTGGACTATTTGCCGGCGGAGTCGAACACCGGGATGTTCGGCGGCAACTCGAACTGGAGAGGACCGATCTGGATGCCGGTCAATGCGCTCATCATGCGTGGGCTGCTGCAAATGTATCCGTTCTATGGTCCGGACTTCAAAGTGGAGTGTCCCACCGGCTCGGGTAAATACATGACGCTGTTCGAAGTTGCAAAAGAGATTGGCCGGCGGTTGTCGAGTATGTTCCTGCGCGACGCGAATGGAAAACGCCCTGTCTATGGAGGCACGAAGAAATTTCAGGATGATCCGTACTGGAAGGATTACATCCTGTTCTACGAGTACTTCCATGGAGACAATGGCGCTGGGCTCGGCGCCAGCCATCAGACCGGATGGACGGGGACAATTGCTCGTTCGCTTGATTTGTTCGCGCGCCTGACTCCTGAAGCGACGCTGCAAGGTGCGCAGAAATACATGGCGGAAATGACGCGTGAGCAAGTTACCGGGAAGGTCGCTTAGGTAATTAGCTAAGCGCAGTCGACGAGCAAATGTTCTCGATGGAAACAGTCATCACAAGGGTCCAGATGCTAACTGTCTTGGCTCTGGCGGCGATGCTCATTCGTGGTGATGGTCTTGTCCACCGTTCACTTGGGCGTGCTGATCGGGCAGAAAATCTGGGAGCCGCCGAGGGGGCTCATCGCAGTACAGGGTCTGCTGGAGATTTTTGGCTACTTCCTTTTGGTGCTGATCGGTGTGGAGTTGCTGGAGACGCTGAAAAGCGTATGTGAAAAGAGACGTCATTCACGTGCGTGTCGTGCTGGAAGTAGCGCTCATCGCGATGGCGCGCAAGGTGATTATTGAAGAGCCTAACGCAGTACCCAGCTTGACCCTGTTCGGGATTGCGGCGCTGATTCTTGCTTTGGGTATTGCGTTTTTCTTCGAGCGCCAAGCGAAACGAGAAACGGGACATGGAATTTTGTAACGCGCAGACAGGCCATAAGAGATGTTGTTGCCAACAAAGATCGAGTGCGCGCTAACGAAGTGGCGCAGGAGGAAGTGGGCTTTCGACATTGTTTTGATCTCGATCTTATGGACTGCCGCGTCTGTGTCCTCGACAGCGCAGCCTTCGAAGGCACCCGTTCCTGCAGCCAAAGCTGAACCTGCGACGACCGTTGATCCGCTTCGACGGGAGACTCCGCGGAGTACCGTGGAGGGCCTGCTGAGGTGTGGAGAACGCGAGGATTTCGCCTGTATCGCACGTTATCTCGAACCGGCTCCCGGGCTAAACGTGGACTCGATTGAACTCGCCAGGGAATTTCATGCGTTGCGCTCAAGGTATAAGGGCAGCATCGCTACGCTCAGCGACGACCCGAACGGCAGGGTTGAAGAAGGACTGCCACCGCGCCAGGAACGGGCCGGAGTGATTAAGGCGGGCGGCACGACCACTGACGTGATTCTGATCCGAGTGGACGATCCGAATTACGGAAAAATCTGGCTGGTCTCGAGCGACACGGTTGCGAAGATCCCGCAGCTTTATGCCGAAATGCAGAGTGAGGGGCCCACACTGGCTGAACGAGTCATTCCTGGGCCTCTGAACCATCAACACCTATTGGGCATGTCGCTGGCACAATGGCTGGGTTGGCTGCTCTCGATTCCGATCTCGTGGTTACTGGCTTGGCTGCTGGCGTTCTTGCTGAGCGTGCCAAGGCGAATTTGGCGTGCACTGCGAAAAGTTCCCATAAAGACAGTCTGGGAGACGAACCTAGGACTGCCACTCAAGTGCATCATGGCGATCGTGATTCACGGCGTCCTAGTGTATTTGCTCGAACCACCTCTGCTTTATCGCGAGTATTACGCTCGATTTCTGGCAGCCCTTTTGGTGGGATGCTTCGCCTGGCTCGCGAGCAGGCTCACGGACCGGGGATTTGAACATGAGGTAAACCGCAGGCGAAGCACGGGTCGAGGAGGAGAGTCGATCCTGCTTCTGGTGCAACGCGTCAATCGCATCTTGCTGCTGATTATCGCCTTCGTCGCCGCTTTGGCCTTATTTGGGGTGAATGTGAAGACCACTCTCGCCGGCCTCGGTATTGGCGGCTTGGCCATTGCGTTGGGGGCACAAAAAACCCTGGAGAACATCATCGGGGGAGTGTCACTGCTGGCCGATAAAGCTGTGCACGCTGGCGATTTCTGCGAGATTGGCGGCAAGCTTGGGACGGTCGAAGATATCGGGCTTCGCTCCCTCAAAGTGCGGACACTCGATCAGAATCTGCTCGTCGTGCCCAATTCAGCCCTTGCGTCGATGCAGTTTCAGAACATGAAGGCGCGCCCCAAGCTGCTCATCAGCCAGAATTTTTCGCTGCGCATCGAGACCCGGGCGGAACAACTGCGTTCTGTGTTGGAGGGCGTGCAGCGTATGCTCGACGAGCATCCATGGGTCGAATCCGGGGCCAGGATTCGCGTGGCCGACGTCTCGAGTGCGGCCTTCAATATGGAGTTATGGGCCTACATCAAGATAGGCGATTGGGCACAGTTCACCGGAATGCGCCAGGATGTCCTCCTGAAGATGGCTGATATCGTCGAGGCATCCGGCACGCGGTTTGCAGCACCCACGCGCTTGATGTACTTGTCGGGCGATGTACGCACCGATGGGGGAAGAGACGGAACAGCGACGGTTGGTGATTACCCGACGAAGCACGAACTGGAACGTAAC
>JBPYDQ010000200.1:0-24373 GCA_051986135.1 Terriglobales bacterium
ATATGTCGTCAATTGACCCGTCGCACTCTGTCGAATTGCTTCTGCCACAGAGCGTGCGCGTAACGTGTAGCGCATCCGCAGTTTACGCCTTGCACATCCGACGGCACTAACCCGTGCCCGTCGACACTTTTATGTGTGCAAGCCAATAGGCGTCGTCCCATCACCATCGTTGCTTCAATGACATCAGCCCGCTAGCGGCGAGGGGGTTCCGTTTGCGCTGCCGAGCATGGGCATAGCGCTCAGGGCGGCTACTGTGGCCTGTCAAGCCCGAAGGAAACGCCGACGAGAGTTAGAAGTCTGGTTATCAGGACTCTCGGAATTTCAATCGCGATGAATTCCTCCTAGGCCGAGAGACCTGCGACCTCGCCGCGCACAACCGTGACGGAAGCCTTGGGGAGCGTGAACACGGTTTGTGCAGAGGCGTCGATTGACGAAACCGCGGGCGGCAGGTTTGGATCGGCGTGAGCGGTACCATCCGCGCCGTGCCAAACGTACTGTTCGCTGCCAAATGTGACCATGCGAATTGTGCCGGAAAAATGTCCGGTCTCGCCGCTGCTTTCAAAAGCGATTCGAACGGGATGCGGGTTATCTCTATCTTTGTTGACGAGCAGCAAGGCCCACTGGCCGTCTGGTCGCCTAACGGCATAGCTCGTGACAAGAGCATTCCCGGCGGGGTCTTCGATTCCGACGTCGACGGAATAGAGCTGATGGGTGCCGCTACGATGCGTGACCCACTCGTTATTGATCATTCGGCTGGCGTAATAGAAAGCGGTATAGCCAGAAATCTTTTCATCGCGGTCCCAAAGGGCGTTGCCCCAGATTGCCCAGCCTAGGCAGCCATGCTCGATGACACTGGGTTCGATGGGCGAATGAATGTAAAGCGCGCCGCCCTCGGCAAAGAAGCTGCCGACATTGTCGGCAAGCCATAGGGCCGAAAAAATATCGGACATGTAGACCGAAAGCGAACCGCAGAGATTGCTTTCGGTGTTCATTAGCGGAATTGCAGCAGGCAATCCGTCATCGCGAAAGGCCTGCAGCGTCTTGCGCATCAGTTCGCGACAACGGTACAAATCGTCCCATTTCATGGCGCAGGCGTCGTAAGGGTAAATTTCAAAAGAAGCGAACGACAAGTCCCCGTGACGATTGCGCGATTTCAGATAATCGTAGAAGCGGCCGAACCACGACTTGCGTCCCCGCGCATCGGGCCAGACCGAGACATCCTGGTTAATGCCCTGGAACACGGGCCCGCCCAACCTGAGGGTGGGATCGACCTTGTGAATTGCGTCCGCAAATTGAATATAGAGTGCGGCATAGTCCTCAGGCATGTAGTATTGCCCATCGGCTTCTTCGTCCATTTCGACCCAGCTGATGGGATACCCCCGCTTCTTCAGATAAGAGACCATAGCGGCAGCGTCTTCGGGAACGCTATAAATCAGAGGAACGGTTATCAGCGCGGGTAGACCGTTGGTGATGCCGCTGGTGAAAAAGAGGTCCCAGCCGGTTTGGTCTCCCCCTGGACTCAGCGCATCGACGGAATGCCATGGGTCTGTAGAGGAGCAATACGTAGCGGTCTGTTGGCGACCGTCCGCCGCGTGTTTCACGAAATCTGCAAACTTACCATCGGCCTCCAATCTGCCGACATAAACTTCATAGATCGCGTATCCCACTCTGTGCCGCACGTCATCGTGTCCGTGCGGCCCCGGCTGATTGGATGACTGCGTCATCACGACTCGAACCCAACGCGTGGAAATCAAATTGTCCGCAAGTTTCAGCGTTACGCTTCCACCTTTGCCCTCGTTAACAGCACCGTTGGGGAAACGCAGCCAGTTGCCCATGGCCTGATCGGCGACAGGAAGGTAGTCGCCGCCCTGGCCGGTAGAGTCCAGGGCCGGTTCTTCCCAGTTCATGGGATCGGCTCCGACCCAATACTGCACTTCGTACTGGCGGGCACTTGGTTCGCACCAGTGGATGCGGATCGCGTTCACGTCATAGTATTCTCCCAAGTCAACGATGATCCATTGTGGATGCAAACAGTCGTCTTCGTGGGTAAACGCTTTGGTCAAGTAAGGGTTACTCTTCCAGAAAGTGTTGCGATCACCATCAGTGAGGCGAGAATAGCCACGGTCGGTACCGCCATTGTGTGTGCAGCCGCGGTGGGCGAGGCTGTAACCAAATGAATCGCGAATGGGTTCACCCAATTCCGAGCTGCCCACGAAGTATCCGCGTTGGTTTGCTTCGTCTGTCCACCGGCCGTTGGGATTCCAGTGCCAATAATCGATCGTCTCGGGCGTATGCAGGCGATAGCTAATCGGTCCCCAGCCCGCAGACAAGCAAACGTTTATGTTTTCGGGGGTGTAGATCTTATTGATCGACGCGCGTGACTGAATGTCCATCGATGTCCCGAGGCTCTTATCGGGATCGAAGGAATTGACGACTTGGGCGGGCGCTGAGTGTACCCGTACGACCGCGGGAGCCGCTGGAGACGGAGTTACATTTTGATCAGACAGAACGGCTGCGTCAGCCAGAGCGCGAACCATCGTCAACGCGGCCGCGCCGACAGTTACGCCCAAAAAAGTACGTCGCGAAGTAGCCATAGCATGCCTCTATCGCCAGCGTGGCGAATCCGAGTCGAGATAGTACTTGGTTGAAAACGCTCTGAAGTTCACACAGTTTGTTGTCGATTCGAGCAGGGTACAATCCGGCGCGGATAACAGCTGATTCCGCGCTGGTTACAGCCTATATCATCGTTCCCCAGCCACGAAGTGATTCATGCCGTTAGTGGTGCCGTAAAAGGGGAAAAAAGGCCACGAATAGGGCGACTTTAAGCATAAAGGCGCTCTGAATGAGGGATGAGTCTCCGGGGACGGGTGTGAAACTACAAATTGGCAAGAGTTTCGGCTCACTGACGATCACCACTCTGGTTAAGGACTTCTGCCCCGCTATTAGCTTAGCCGCTGCCCCGAGACGTCGCCCTACAACGCATTCATCAAAGACACCCACTTTTTCGTCGCAGGACATGTGAGATTCGAATCCTCCCTGGCGAGATACGGGATCACTTCCTGCTCCGCCACCCACGTGATGTACCTGTGGAGATCTATGGTTTTCGATAAACCGATCGATCACGTGTTCGGGTGTGTAGCTCTAAGCAAAGCGCTTTCCGGTTCGGCTGGGATAGAAAAAATGAAAATGTTGCCACAAGGCAACGGCGCCAGCTATACAAGCAAGCAACACCTGCACCTCGAGCCCAATCACTAACCCATGCAATTCATGGCGAATGCTGCGACAGCACCTAATGATAGGCCTTTTTAATGTAACCCTGCCATCAGATATGCTGATCCTGCTTGGAGCTGACTCTGGTTACTCTTGCAATCAGATGGGCGTTTACAGAGGGCCGGGATAAACCGGCATAAAACCATAAAACAGAGGAGGAAGAATATCCTCACTGAGGAAAGACCAGCGATCCGCTCGGCCTCGAGTCTTGCGCTGCTACCGTGAGGGACTCAGCGAAGCGTAGCCAGACATCTGAGTAGGCCTATCAAGAGTTTTCTTTAGCATCTCGATGCTCCTTTCACAAAAAATTCACATAGAAGTTCACAGAGTCGGCCGCTCAGATGGCGATCCTGACTACAAGCGCTATAATGGAGCGCCGCGGACCGCCGACAAGTTGAAGCCCATGTTACGTCTCCATAATGGCGCGAAATCACATCGTGTCTAGCGGAAAGTGGCGGGCACAATGTCGAAACAATCTGGTCTGGCTAATCTGAATTCCCCACTCTACGCGGGAATCATGGTGTGCCTCGTAGCGGCGCTGTCTTACTTCGCAGCAAAGCTTGGGGGTGCATTGATGCTGCGGCCCGAGATGGTATGGCCGCTTTGGCCGGGTTGCGCGTTTCTGGTTGTGGTGTTGTTGTTGGTGCCACGAAGGATCTGGCCAGCACTTATGGCGGCAGGACTTGCGGGATTTGTCCTGTACGACATACAGACAGACCTGAGTCTGCGTTCCATTCTTTTGCTCATCCTAAGCGATATTATCGAAGTTCTAGTAGCCGCCTTGGGCGTGAGCTACGCCTTGACCGGTACACTTCGTCTCAACAGCATTAAGCGCCTCGCTCTGTTCTTGCTCTTTGCGGCTATACTTGCCCCGATTTCTGCAGCTTTTGTCGGCGCAGTCGCATTGAGGGGCAACTATTGGGTCTTATGGAGGATCAGCTTTCTTACAGAGGCGTTAGCGCTACTCACTCTGACCCCGGCCATTTTGGGTTGGGTGAACACGGTACTCACATGGACGCCGCGGTCATTTGCGTACAAGCTCGAACCCGTGGTGTTGATGACAGGGTTGATGGTTTTGGGGTATTTCACCTTCGTTACTTCGAGCGGCGCAAGCCGTCCAGTCCTGCTTTATTCGCTTGTACCGTTTCTACTGTGGTCTGCTTTGCGCTTCGGAACCACTGGTATCGCGTCGTCGATGCTTGTTGTTGCCTTTTTCTCGATTTGGGGTGCCATGCACCGGCGTGGTCCCTTCACCGGATCAGAACCGCTCAGCAACGTGTTGTCGTTACAGCTCTTCCTGTTCTTTGCCGCGATACCATTCATGGTTCTGGCCGTCCTTGTAGAGGAACGCAAGGAGGCGGTGCAGGCGTTACGCGAGAGCGAAGAACGGTTTCGCTTGGCGGCACAGGCGGGAAAGATGTTCGCCTATGAATGGGATGCTACCAGTGACGTCGTCATGCGCTCGGCAGAGTCGGGCCAGATACTTGGGGTTGACGAGGCAGCACCCACTACTGGCCAGAAACTACTGGCTAAGGTTCACCCGGAAGACCAGAACAAGCTTATGGCTGCGATTGCCGCCCTTAATCCTGAAAAACCTTACCTTCAACTCAGCTTTCGCATGGCACGCTCCGACGGTGCGGTCATTTGGGTGGAGCGGAATAGTTGCGCTCACTTCGACGAGCAAGGCAGGTTGGTACGGATGATAGGCATGATAGCAGACGTTACGGAGCGCAAACGAGCCGAAGAGGAGGTCAAGGAAAGTGAAACCCGCTTCCGATTGGTTGCCGACACCGCTCCCGTGCTGATTTGGATGTCGGGTACAGACAAAGCCTGCACTTACTTCAATAAACCCTGGCTGGACTTCACGGGGCGATCAATCGACTGCGAGCTTGGAAAGGGATGGGCAGAGACCGTGCATGCTGACGATTTACAGAGATGCCTTGACACATACACGCGGTCTTTCGATCTTCGTAAGGAGTTTAGAATGGAGTATCGCCTTCGGCGGTACGACGGAGAATATCGGTGGGTTTTCGATATTGGAGTGCCTAGATTCAATCAAGATCACACGTTTGCTGGTTATATCGGATCTTGTATCGACATCACCGACAGCAAGCTCGCGCAACAGAATCTTAGTCAAGCTAACGAACGGCTTTATCTGGCTATGGCAGCTGGTCGAATCGGGGGTTGGGAATGGGAAATCAAGAGCGGAAGAACCCTATGGTTCGGGCACGCAGACGACTTGATGGGGGTGACCAACGAAAAGCACTCTGGATCAATCGAAGAATTCTGGTGCCGCGTACACCCTGAAGATCGTGTCCGAATTCGTGGCGCCCTGGAAAGTGCCGAGCGAGACAACACTGATTTCAATGAGGAATTTCGTGTGGTCTGGCCTGATGGGGTAGTTCGCTGGCTGAGATCGCGGGGCAAATATTTCTATGCGTCCAGTGGGGAGCCGGAGCGGATGCTTGGAATCTCGGTTGATATCACCGACCAAAAACGGACGGAGACAGAGCTGCGCGAGAGCGAAGAGCGGTTTCGCCTGGCAGCTCAAGCCGGAAAGATGTACGCGTACGAGTGGGATGTGGCAACCGACTCGGTGGTACGATCCGAGGAATACATCAACGTTCTCGGTTTCGGCGACCAGGCAAAGGAACTTACTCGTCAGCAACTATTGGCCAGAGTACATCCAGACGAGCGTGAGCTGTTTATCGGTTCGGTTGACCAACTCACTCCTGAGAACCCGACTACCCAGGTTTGCTATCGGGTGTTGCGTCCCGATGGTTCACTGGTTTGGTTGGAAAAGAGTGCGCGCGCATTCTTCGACGAGAAGGGTGGCATGTTACGGGTGGTGGGCATGGTAGCCGACGTTACTGAGCGGAAACTAGCGGAAGCGGCACTCGCAACCGTGAGCCGCAGGTTGATTGAGGCGCAAGAGCAAGAACGTAGCCGAATCGCGCGAGAACTTCACGACGACATCGGTCAGCGTCTCTCACTATTGACGAGCGAACTAGGACAACTCGAACAAAATTCCCGTGACTTGCCGGCTCAAGTCCGTAGCCGCACGTCCCAGCTAGGCAACCAGGCCTCTGAGATAGCTTCTGATATTCAATCTCTATCACACGAATTACACTCGTCAAAATTGCAATATCTTGGTATAGTTGCCGCCATCACAGGCTTCTGCAGAGATCTCAGTGAGCAACATAATGTAGAGATTGACTTTGAGGCCCAGGACGTGCCTAGGCCGTTACCGTCGGAAATTTCTCTGTGTCTTTTCCGAGTTGTGCAAGAAGCCCTTCACAATTCGGCAAAGCACAGTGGGGTACGGCACTTCAAAGTGCAATTAAGGGGGACATCGGATGGAATTCACCTCACGGTGAGCGACGGGGGAGTGGGTTTCGATGTCAAAACCGCAACCGGAGGCCGAGGTCTCGGACTTACAAGCATGCAGGAGCGAGTAAGGCTAGTGAGTGGTACGATCAGGATTGAATCGAAACCAATGGCTGGGACTAACATTCACGTTCGCGTACCCTTCACGAAGGAGCACAACTCTGTACGAGCAGCAGGTAGGTAGCAGGAATTGTGGTCAGGTCGCTTTCGAAAAGGACTGCGAATTTCATTACGCGAAAGGCGCAGAGCGCGAATCATAAACCACGACCACTCCGTCCCGAAGTCTCCTGTTTGGTGACCTCGGATTGTCTCCCGCAAGTGGCGCTCAGCTTACCGTTAACCACAAAACCAGTCATGCTGTTCAAGAATACCTTGCGGTTTCGCCGTACGTCCATTTCGTTAGATTTCCCATGCAGCACTGCAGTCGAGACCATACATTGCAGCAGGGGCATCGTTGCAATCGACGATGTAGGAGTCGAGAAGGATGCGCGCGGATCTGCTCAGGTATGAATCACCATTTAGCAGACTGGTCTTGATCGCGGCCCTCTCCATTGATTTTGCTGACATTTCCAGTTAGAACCAGAAAGTGATGGTTCGCGGCGGAAACTGCCGGGTCACGATGCACAGCTCTGGCGCGAATATGCTCTCTGCAAAAAGATGTCGATATATTGTTTTTCGAATCTTCATCCTCAGCTTCTGCGTCGCTCTTCCCAACCCAACGTTCGCTGCTGACGATCGCAGCGACTCGTCCTGCTGGGTTGGAACCTGGGCTTCGTCTCCTCAACTCGCTGAACCCAAAGGCGCACCCGCCGAACTGGCGTTGCCCGGGGTCACCTTGCGGCAGTTTGTCCATGTTTCGGCTGGAGGGAGAAGGATCCGGGTACGTTTTTCTAACGCGTTTGGGACAACTCCGTTACTCATCTCCACCGCACGTGTGGCGATTTCCGCGGGGGGTAGTGCAGTGAAAAGCGGGACAGAAAAAGAGCTGGCCTTCAATGGGCAGAAAGGTGCTTCGATTCCAGCCGGTGCGCTCATTGTCTCGGACCCACTGGATTTCGATTTGCGGGCCCTGAGCGATGTCGCGATCACGACAGAGTTACGCAGCCCCCAATCTGCAATTACCGCGCATCTAGGCTCACGAACAACCTCTTATATTCTCACTGGCAATCCAGCTCGGACATCGGATATGTCGCAGGCCGTCAAGGTTGACCATTGGTATTACATAAATGGGGTTGATGTAGCTTCCCAGATCTGCGCCGGTGCCATCGCCATCCTGGGCGACTCGATCACTGACGGAAGAGGATCGACCACGAATGGAAATGATCGCTGGCCCGATGTGCTGGCTCGTAGAGTGGAAGCCGCGCCGGAAAACCATGCTATCGGAGTGCTAAATCTAGGCATCGGCGGCAATCGCCTGCTGCGAGACGGATTGGGACCCAATGCCCTTGCCCGTCTCGACCGCGATGCACTAGCGCAAGCGGGAATCCGCTGGCTGGTCGTGCTAGAAGGTGTAAATGACATCGGGACGCGTCTCAAGGCACGGGAAAATAACGAGAGTTGGGCAACCGCTGAGGACATCATTGGCGCCTTTGAGCAAATCATCATGCGTGCTCATACTCATGGAATCAGTGTGTTCGGAGCAACGATGCTCCCCTTCGGAGGATCCTTTTATTTTTCTCCCGATACCGAAGCGGACCGTCAGAGGGTCAATCGCTGGATTTTGACAAGGGGAGCGTTTGACGGTGTCGTCGATTTCGACAACATCATTCATGACCCGCAGCATCCCGATCGTCTCCTACCAGCTTTCGATAGCGGCGATCATCTTCATCCTTCGCCCCTAGGCTATGCAGCAATGGCGGATGCTGTTCCGCTCTCATGGTTCGGTATAAGCCAGAAGAAACAGGATGCCAAGCTGCGCATGGCGATCACGTTTGATGATCTTCCAGCACGGTGCTATTCCCCCTGGTGAGACGAAAATAGAAGTGATATCGAAGATGATTGCCGCCTTGCGAGGTTTGCCTCCTACGTACGGGTTTGTTGACGTGTAGAGAGTGGACGAACAGCCTAGCGATATCGAGGTATTCGAGGAGTGGCCGGACGGGGCCGAACCTGCTTGGAAATCACACCTGGTCACATATGGCCCTCAATCGACATTCTGTCGACCAGTTCGAAAACGACCTGGTTCGCAATGGGCCGCTGTTGAAGGAGTCGTGAATAATGGGATTGGCAATGGCTGCGGTTCCCCATTTCAGTTGTTGCGAGTTCAAAATGATCGCGGACAGCGATCACTCTTGACTTGGGTGGATCTCAATGTAATCGAGAGGTGCGCGTTCGCCGCGATCAGGAATACCTTCGATTCGAATCGTGTCTCCCGGACGCAGGGCCAAGCCTTTCGTCAGGTGCCGGGTCGCTGAGTCGCCATTCGGCTCCGCGGTCGGAAGACCGAGAGCGGCTGGCCATTCATCTACCAGCTGGTCATTTAGGAACAGACGGAATTGGGAGACGCCGTTATTCTGATCGAAGTATTCGGAATCGACTTCGTACCACCCCGCAGCACCTTCAAATTTCGTTTCGGCCGCGCAGAACCGCCTTGCTTGAGGGCAAACAACTGCCTTTCCGGCAGAGGCAGTCTCCCACGGAACTACATCGATCAGAGTGTAACCTGTGAGCGTCATGGCCTCCGCTTCCACTCGCTCTGGGTGTTGCCCCACCCGGCCTTTCTCATCCGGGGTTCCCGAAAGGCGGTAGAACCAGTTGTTAATGGCATCGCGCCAGACGATGGCATGATTTGCCTGGTAAGTTAACTGCGCTAAAACTTCCGAATAACGCTCGTCATCCACGTACCCGTGAATCGAACGCCAGATGCGAACGAAATCGGCTGCCCGGACAGCGCCTTCATAGTGCAAATCATAGATCGTTTGGATGACCGACCTTCCTGAGTGCAATTTATATCGGTAGGGAACATGATGAAAGAACAAGAGTAGATTATCGGGGGTATTCGATGCCGTTTCGTAAATCTCTTGCACATCCTTCGAATACTGTTCGACAAATCCCGTGCCCGTGCTGACGGTCCTGTCCATCCCCACTCCCTCGTCCCCGGCGCGAATCCACTGCCCCCACCCATTTCGCTCCTGTGACTGCGGCGCTGGCCCGTAGTGGGACCCCAAAATGTTCGTCAGCGTCTGCAGACCCAGCACCCCGGTGTAACTCTCATAAGCGGGCCACGATTCCAGCTGAATACGGGATACCTTCTGCACGACTCCAGCATCGTTTCCGAAAGTTAGCCTGGTCCACTCGTCGATGATCGTTTCCGGTGTTAGGCAAGGGTCCCACGCCAGCCGGCCGAATCCATAAAGATTCGCCAGCGCAAGATGATTTCCCAGCCAGTCTTTATCCAGGCCCACATTGGCCACTCCGACGTATCCGCCCAACGGGCGATGGAAGGATTGACCGGCCACGATGTCTTTGATTCGCGTGTGTCCGCCATTCACACGCATGTCGAAGTCCAGCACCTGTTTCCACATGGGCGCCAAAAACACCGTGTGCCGCTGCTGCCCGGTGTACTCCTGCGTAATCTGCAACTCGATTGCCTCGTTCGTCTTCTGCAGGCCGCCAAACAATGGCGAGGCAGGCTCCCGAACCTGAAAGTCAATCGGGCCGTACTTAATTTGGATGATGACGTTGTCGTCGAACTTGCTGTCGAGCGGGTGGAAGATATCATAGGCGGCGCGTGCGCGGTCGGCCTTGGGGTCCCGCCAATCCAAGTGATGGTTGTAAACAAACGCACGGTAAAAAACAACTCCGTGGTGGGGTTTCAGCGCTCTCGCAATCACGTTGGCTGCATCGGCAGCGCTTCGCCCGTAAACCGAAGGCCCGAGCTGTCCTTCCGAATCTGCCTTTACCACGACTCCGCCAAAATCGGGAATCTGCCTATAGAGCTCATCGAACTCGTTCTGCCACCAATTCGCTACCCGGGAATCGAGCGGATCAAAACTGTCAAGCCCGCCAATTTGCTTCGGCATACTGATATTCACGGCGACTCCCAGCTGGACTCCATAAGGGCGGAAGGCCGCGGCTATGCGCGCTAGTTGCGGCAGAAAGTCTGGATCCAGCACATGCAGATCAGCATTGACATTGGTGGCCGCGCAGCCGTTAATCCCAATAGAAGCCAGCAGCCGCGCATATTCGACGACGCGGGTCAGATCCGATCGCACATGACGGTCGTCAAAAAAAATCGAGCGGCCGCCATAACCGCGCTCAACGCTGCCATCGAGGTTGTCCCATTGGTTGATCCAGCGGACCGGCGCTGACGGCGCTTGAAATTCATTGAGGGACTCGACACTCTCTCCGCGCGCAATCCTGCTGAGAAAGGCGAACGTCCCGTAAAGCACGCCCCGATCCGTCGCACCAAGAATCAGGATAGCGTCGTACCCGTGCAATCGCGTGGACGAAAGAAGATACGCGTCGCCTGTCAGATCCCGACTGGGCCAAAAGGTGGCGTCCAATTTTCGCAATTGCTCTACAGTTCCGATGACGATCACACTTTCATCGGGCAGGCTGGGAGTGACGCGCAGGGTTCTACCGAGCATTCCTCGCACGCCGCGCACAAGTTCTTTCTGAGCGCTCAAAAGCAGCTCTGAAGTCGCTAGCCTTACCATGGTCGCAGGCAGGGCTCGATAACTCCGAGCCTGTTCTGCCCCCAGAGGCGCATATCGCAGCCAAGCATCTTCCCCGGTATCGGAGGAAGCAAAACCGCAGCATCCCACGAAGAGTAAAGCTACGACAATCCTTCTAAGACAGATGCCGGTGTACTTCATCGCAACATCCAGCCGAAAATTTTGAGATTCTCAAACGTCTTTTACTTCTGTCGCAAAAATAGGTCGGACCACGTAGTTGGCGTAGAAAAGTAAGGTCGCCATGCGGGGGACCTTTCTCGTCGTGCTTCCTTTAGGAAGTTCTATGGTCCGAGGGCAGGAACTGAAGCCACCGCAAAACTGCTGCGCTACAGCAAGCTGCCATTGATCAAGAACTCCGATGGTTATGTTACCCCACTTATTCATATTGAGGGAGCAGCAGCAGTGGTCGCTGCGCCGTCTCAGGTGGATAAACGTCCGATTCCATTTGGCTCTCTTGTGATGACGTTTTGCGCGGCAGCGGTGATGGTGATATTGGTGAGGGGCCCACAGAGCCTGGCGCGCTGCAACCAGCGCGGCGTTGACTCGTCGAAAAACACCCGTGAAGATTCAGAAACATTTTTGCTCGTTCAAAGCGATCAACGATCAAAGAGGACGCTAGCAACGAGCCCAAACTGGCGTTTGGCTAGCAACTCGATTTTGTACGGAGAAGATATCAGCGGCTGGCGGGAGTTCACCCCATTTTTCGAACAGTTATTCCTGCTTCCGCACGGTATAAGGTGCCTTGCTGCCCACCGATTAGGGCTGAGACATGGAGATAAAGGATTTGAGATCGGTTGCGGCACCGGAAGGAGCGTGCGCGCTGAGCGTG
Source organism: Terriglobales bacterium (assembly GCA_051986135.1). Classification (GTDB taxonomy): domain Bacteria; phylum Acidobacteriota; class Terriglobia; order Terriglobales; family Acidobacteriaceae; genus Gp1-AA122. The sequence continues at coordinate 12,163 of JBPYDQ010000200.1, forward strand.
CTTTCCCGGCCCCGAGTCCGGAGCGCGTTACGCTCGGGCGAGTTCCCCTCGGCCCGTTCCCTTCCTTCCATCGCCTCCGCTGCCGGTCCCTCGGCATTGTTCGGCGACTCCACCGGTTTTATGAAACGGTCCGACTTCCCGGGTCCGTTCGTCATCGGCGTGCGTCCTTTGACTTCCCGACACGGTCTGCAGTTCTCTCCCCCGCAGACAGACGTGGGATCTCCCAGTTCCCGCACAAGGTGCTTGCGTACATGCACGTAGTCTTTGACCACGCGAGATCCAGGCACACCTCGCGCTGGCGGTGTACCCAGTGTTGCCCCCCCACACTCCTCCACGGCGTGGGCATCCCGAAGTACCTGCCGCTTGCGCAGCAGGTCACGTATTTCGCGGCTCAATACCTGACCTGTACGTCCCCCTGCCAACGCTTCGACGCCGCCCTCGCGAGCGGCTCCGCATGACTCGGGGCCATTGTGGTTCGCTAAATCTTCAACGTATGAACCTTTCATTCACAACACCTTGCTGGTTTAACCGGTGCCAGAGAAGACATGCAACGGTTCGGCCTGAGTGACGTCTTCTAGCCGGATCCGTGCGAGGAAAACTTGTCGGAGCGGGAATCTCAATCGGGACCCGTCAAAGCCGATAGGGTACTTTATTCCTTACCCAAAAGGACCATTGTGTACGGCACAGGAGACGCATAAGCTATGTCGCCGTTTGGGGCTTGAAATGAAAGTGTCATTGGATCCCCGACGAGATAAGTTCACGAACGATTCGGAACAAGAACGGAATCAAAGAGTTCTTTCCTACGTTGCAGTCGCCATTTTCATTATGGTGGTAATCCTATTCACCATATCTCTATTCCGAAGACATTAACTTCGCAACTCTCAGTACAAATGAGAAAGGAGGACCCTATAGCCATTATTAACCGCAAATTGAAATTGTAAGGGAGGAAGGCCCGGTATTGGCTATGGTGCCGGGCCTTTTACTTTGGGCGGCCCACCCGCGCAAAACCGCGCAAGGAGATAGAGATGTACTCGCGGACTCGCTCCATAAATCAACCGGTGAGGCCTTCATTGGCCGGAGGAAGAGTGGGCAGACTCAGGAACCCGCCACAGCGATTGCGCCCACGTCGAAGTATCTGCTGCTTGTAGGGTTTTCGAAAGATCACGATCCAAAACTTTGAGCATCTCAAAGACGCGGGAGTCACGCTTGCCATCGGCAGAGCCAGGAGATGGGTGTGCTCGCGGAGCTCAACTTTCTTCACTAACCAGGCGTCCTCTTCAATCTCGAGTTGCTCAAATGCGAGACCATGCCGAATGATCTATCCACAACGCAACCTTGGAATAGTGAAAGAAGGTATGAGGCAAACTGCCTAGTTCTTGGCGGGAATCCGATAGAGATTTCAACAAACTCCAGAAAATCCGGGTGCGAGTGAAGCGCCGAGAGCCCATTTAACTGATCGACTTACTAGCAGTTCGAAGATCTGACAACTCATCGCGGAGTGGAGCACGCGCAGACCTTCCGCTAAGCTTTTAGGGAAGAGTTGTCGACAAACAAGACACAAATTGGAAACGCTGCGCCGCTGATCGTGAGCTGCGCCTTGATTACTTCCATTGCGCGTAAAGCGCCCATGCCCTTGTCGCTTGGGCTTGAGTGGCATGAAAAGGGAAACTTTTCCGCCATCGAATCCTGTGGTAGTTTCGACCCTCGTTGGCACGTGCCGACAATTCGCCAGCAATGGATCACGGCATCGTTATTGCACGTGGCTAACGGAAGCGCTGAATCGCCGTCTCTTGCAGGAAGGACAACTCATGAAAGTCTTCTTGCTTTGGTTAGTTACCACTTTCTTGACCCCCGCGCTCGGTACTGTCGGCTTCGAGCAACTCTCTGTGCCAGATCCTCCGGGCAAAGCATTATCTGTGGCGGTGTGGTTTCCGAGTGTTGGGAAACCTGTCTCAGTGTCCCTCGGGCCATTTCAGCAGATGGTGGTCCCAGGCGGAACAATTACGGGAACGAGATTGCCTCTCGTGTTGATTTCTCATGGTACAGGGGGCTCCGATGCCAGTCATTACGACACCGCCCTGGCCCTCGCTCGTGAAGGCTTCGTTGTGGCTGCTCTGACCCATACCGGGGACAACTACATGGATCAAAGCTACGTAGGAAATCGAAAGGATCTGACGGATCGACCGCGCCAAGTGAGCGTTGTTTTGAGTTACATGCTCGCAACCTGGACGGCGCACGAGCGGCTCGACGCAGAGGGGGTGGGTATGTTCGGATTCTCGTTAGGTGGCTTCACGACTCTGGTGGAGAGCGGTGCTATTCCTGACCTGAGCCGAATGCGAGAATTGTGCGCGACACACCCCACCGCACCGGAATGCCTCTTCATAAAACAACAAAATGGAGACCAATTAGGCCCGGAGACCTTCACACCTTTTTGGACCCACGATCGGCGGGTGAAATCAGCAGTGGTTGCTGCGCCAGCAGTCAGCTACCTGTTTGGGCCGGGATCCCTGAAAGCTGTGAGAATTCCGGTCCAGTTGTGGCGAGCCTCGAACGATGACCAGGTACCGGACGCCTGGAACACTGCGCTGATCCGGCGGGAGCTTCCAAGACTTGTCGAAGAACACGTAGTGGCTCGCGCTGGACACTACGCCTTCCTTCCGCCGTGCAGCGAAGCATTGGCGCGTCAAGCTCCGCAGATCTGTTCCGACGATGCGAGCTTTGATCGGGCAGTGTTTCATAGGGACTTCAACCGCGAAGTCGTTGCATTCTTCAAGAAAACGCTCGCCACATAGTTCTCATTGCCGGATGGCAAGACAGGAACGTGCTTCTTGATTCACCTTTCTGTTCTTCGGAGGGCAACGGCGCAGTCCAGCGCGTGCCGCCGTGACGGTTCAACTGTTCTGAGGAAGAGAGTCGGATACGAGACTCATAGCGAGCGGCAGTCTCGTTTTCAACGGTTCACCCCAGGAAGTCTTGGCTAACTTACAGGGCTGAGCTGGACGGAGGGGGGCGTCAGGCTCAACAATGGCGGTGAATTAGGTCCCTTGACTTCGGCGCGTCAACGATAAAGATTGTGTAAAAGAACACGCCGTTGTGGCCAGCATTTCATTGTTCCAGCTTCGCGCAACGGCCCACTACCACGCCGGCTTACCATCCGGGAATCGGAACGTAAAGGTTTCCCCTCGTTTGGCAACTTCGCGAGCCAGGATCAGGTCGGCGCCACCATTGAGCCGCTAATCTGGACCGACTCGTCGGGCTTGAACGCCATAGATTTGCTAACCACGAACGGGGACTAGGCCCGCGCAGCGGGGATATCATTTGGGTCCGATTAGCAGGAAGGCTTCGCTATGACTTTGCAGCAGCGATCCGGAACTTTAGAAACAGCAGGTCCGTACCAAAGGGGGGAGGATGCGAAGGTCTATGAGGAAGGTATTTCTTTTTCTGGCTGTACTGGCCACATGGATAACGTCGTCAGCTCAATCGGACCGACGCCCAGAGATTCTGGTGCTGGGGACGTATCACATGGCGAATCCGGGGGCCGATGTCTACAACATTCAAGCAGACGATGTGCTGTCACCGAAACGACAGCAGGAAATTGAGCAGCTGATTGAAGTGTTGAAGAGGTTTCATCCGACCAAGATTGCGATCGAGGCGGATATGAAGGACAAGCCGGACTACCCCGACTACCTGACGGGAAAATACACGTTGTCGCGCTCCGAGACTAATCAAATTGGATACCGTCTGGCCAAGGAGCTGCGCCATCGTGCGGTCTACCCTGTCGACCAGGATGGCGATTTTCCCCTTGAACGTTTGCAGAGCTGGGCGAAAGCCAATGGTCGCGGAGAGGAACTTGATGCAATGATGGCCCGCGTTGGCGCCGAAGTGAAAGAGGAAGATGCCTTCCTGCACTCGCACACAGTGCTCGAGACCTTCGAGCGTATGAACTCCGATTCGGCAGCGGCCAAAGGCATTGCCTTCTATTACTCCTTCGTGCCCTTTGGCAAATCCGGGGATTACCCGGGATCGGACCTGCTGGCCGCCTGGTATCAGAGAAACATTCGCATCTATCACAACATCGTCAAACTGATCGAGTCGCCCAACGATAGGATTCTCGTGATTTTTGGTTCTGGTCATCTAGGATGGCTACAACAGGACGTGGCGAACGACGAGAGCGTCAAGCTGAGGAAGCTCGCCGATTTCACGGAGCAGAAATAAACGGCGAGGACGCCGTTGGCGGTTCAAGTTTGGTTACATTCCTCGATCGCTGGTCGCGCTGGGAATCTTCTCGTCCTCGGTGGTGGCAGTCGTCACCCTGGTCATCATGGTGTTCCCGCGGTTGGCGGCCGTCGTGTAGCCGGTTTACTTTGTGCCGAGTTTTATATTCGAGGTCATTTTAGGAGTTCGGCTGATTGCCAAAGACTACAAGAGCGCGAGCAGGACAGCGCAGCGACGCTCGATTGCGAGAGCTGACATCACGCGAAATCAGGTCAGCAGGAAACGCTTAATTTTGGTGTCAATTGGCGCCAAATCCGGGTCGGACAACCCGGAAGTGCTTGAAAACGTTGGTTGCGGGGGGATTTGAACCACCGACTTTTGGGTTATGAGAACAACAGGATAATGCCAACCCGTTTTTGATTCTGTTGGACTTACCTGTTACGACCCGTCAAGAAACGCTTCCAAACCTAGGTTTTGGTGCCAATTTGGTGCGACTGTAAATTCAAATTAACGATTAAAGCGACTGGGGTAGGGTACCTGCATGCGTCCTAAGCGGCGGGGGTCATGAGTTAAACGTAGTCATCACTCCCCAAGATGCACTAAACAAACCATAACATTGACCCTCTATAAGTCCCGTTTGGGCGCGTTCGGCGCCATTCGGCTTTGGTTGTGACACGATTGTAGCACCGTCAAATCTGGCAACCACATTCCAACTTGTTCGGGACTTGAGCGGTAACACTAAAGTTATGTGCTCTTTGTGCGCACCGGCAAAAGGAATCAATGCCTTATTGCTAAATTCAACGTATTGATCATGCAAGGATTTGAGGCCTTAGTTTTCTGGACTCGGAGCGATTGGGTAATTCACTAGCTCATTGCCGTCAATTAACTTTTGATAATTCAACAACTTGATGGACTTATTTTCCGGACTTCGACCTAAATCCACTCGATCAGGATTCGCTGGGTTACGAATGCTTACGGGAATCAAGGCCCAATCGAAATAGTTGAAAGCCGGTCCTTGGCCGCTGAGCGCGGCTGTCCTCAAACTAATGTTCATGGGCATGGAACCCTTGCTCAAGGCATGGTGGGTGAAGGTCTCAAGCTCGATCAGGACGCGGTGATTACAGAAGCCAAAAAGACGCCGAAGCGCATTGGATTCAACAACCAAACTTGTCCGGCGAATTAGTTGCCTATGAGTAAGTTGCAGACGGTTGTGCCGACCTGTGCCCTTATTCTCCCGATGTTCGCAGAACCGGGGCAAGCGCGGTTCTCTTCTGGACGGTTTTCTCGGGCTTCATTGCCGGGGCTCAAGTGCTTTGATCACCGTACCCATTACACGCTTCTCTTTCGCCTATCGGCCTAACCGAAGTAGGCTGCCTTTACCGGTTGGGCACGTCTCCGCGGATAATGTGGGGGGACCTGTTAGTTTTGACAGTTCTGGCAATGGCTCTTGAGCCTCAATCTAGGTAACCTCAGAAGTAGAGCGAAAGAGCACTGCTCGATCGCCCCGCTTCAAATTTTGTTGCCAGGAGCGAGTCCCCCTTCTGTGATTGTGATTTGTTCACAATGCGGCACTATAAAATGCGAGGCCAATCACTGGTATATCGCTTGGGCAGATAATCGCGGGCAAAGGTTCTGTTTCATCCCACTGGATGCAGATCCCACGATGGCAAAGGAAGATGGAATAAAAACACTGTGCGGGCAGGGGTGTCTTCATCAAGCAATACAGAGACACCTCGACTCGATGTCTTTCGCTTTCTTGGGTTCGTAGGGCAATCCCCGAATGGGCGATGCAATTTGAACAGCAATAACCCCTTCGGCCTATGTCGCTCTTCCTGTTGCCTTTGCTGGTCTGCAAGAATGGTCGCCTAATCGATAGCTCTGGAGGACCGCTCGGTCCACTGGCTCTCGAATTCCGACTTCTTGTGGTCCGCTGTTTCTCGAGACTCCGAGTCTTACTGCCCTGCGTGGCGTCTTTCGCGTGGCCAGTGGCAACCGACAGACGCGGGTTGCAAGGCCCACTCCGTGCTTCAGCTACGCTCATGGCATCGCGGTTCTGCAATCGCAGGAACTGCAAAGCCATGCTATAAACCGGATCGAGGTTTTGGTCCGCGGAAATTATGGGATGCGACCTAAGCAAGGCTACGGCGATAAGTCGAGTACTCTCTACCCAATTCGGAGTCGCCTTCAGACGAAGGCTGGCTGGACGAAATGAATTCGACAGAACCGGAAATCCACCCCCGGCGCCTACAGATGTGCACCCGTGAGTCTAATCAGGCCGCTCGGCGAAAATCGGTATGGTCTTCGTCCCTCGATCGTCCTATCTGCCCTGGTCCAATTCGGGTGTCCCTCGCTTACGCGGCCTTTTTGGGAATGTGGAGGGGATTTACCAGGCATTCTCAAGAGGCACTGCTCCAAGGCGATCCCAAAGTTTTCACCGCGCTGTCGAAACCCGTGTATGGAATGCGCGGCCCAGGAGCTCGCATCGATACCAGTTGTTACGACAACCGCCTTGTGACCGTGTTTGCGTGGCCGACTGCCGGAGCAGGTTTGACTGACTGAACCGGACGCTTCCAGAATGCAAGCCACCGACGCTCACTCCACTTTGCACCCCGGACTTCCGAAGACTGCTTCTCTTTTCTGGCGCGACTTTCGGCCATCCAGGCTTGCATGAAGGCTAACTGGACCTGCTGCTTGAGAACTCTTCTTTGTGTCTTTGAGATTTTCATTAGCGTGGGCCACAACATACTCATTTCTCCTGCAACACGGTTTCTGGCCCATCTCAATGAAGCGTAGACGGTGAGGACTTTTCGCCTGCGGGTGGCGGTCCTCAGCCTTTTTCTCCGCAAAATACCGCCACTTTCCCTGCAGGTGAGTTACCAAGTAAGTGACATTGATGATACTGAAAACAAACGACCTTAGCAGCGGTTCCGAGGAAGTTGTTTTGACAGGTCTGCAAAAGGCTGCATGCCTCTCGACCGGCTAAGCAAAAGTTTCGGCAGCTAACTATGCCTCTCGGGGACGCCGCTTTTGCGCATCTGTTATTCCCGCTGCCAAGAACTGCTCCTTAGTGCAGCGGTTCGTGCCGGAGAGGTCAGGAAGACGAGGGAGTAACCAAGCTACGTGCCCAGTGTTGGCGCACCAGTGGGAGTTTTCCCGGCAAACTCAAACCCGATTGGAATAGGGTTCGATGGCGCGAATAATTGGGTCTCGAATTACGACACCACTACGGTGACGAAATTGCACCAAATTGCGTGGCAGTGGCGGCTCGATTGTCGAAATTTTCACGGTTGGGGGCCCGATTGGTTTGGCGTTTGACGGTGCTAAGATGGTCAGCAAACGCGGACGCCAACACCGTAACCAATCTACGAGCGAGTGACGGCTCCGTGCTCGGAGTGTTACCTGGAGCAGCAGCCTTTTGGTCTTGCATTTGACGGTTTCGACACTTGGGCGGCAAACAACGGAAGCAATGCAGTCACCCAAATTCCGCGTCCGCGACGTCGCCACATTGAGTACTTTCAGCGTGCTGCGCGGGCTAACTAACGTGGCCTTTGATGGCGCAAATATTTGGGTAGCGAATACCAGCAGCAACAGTGTCTCCAAGCTGTAAAGACTGGCGGCAAGGCGACTGTCTCAGGATATCGGAATTCTTGCGCCGAGCGGCAAGGAAAAGACTCGCACACCCGAGGAAAGGCCCAGAGCGCCGAGATTCCTGCCTGCCCATCCCGTGTAGGAACGCGGTAACGTCCCCAAACAAGCCAATTCGCGGGTGGTCGGCTTAACCTGACATTGGGGAAACGGTAACTACCCTGCATCAAAAGCCTGGTCGATTTAACTTCCGCAAAGGCCGAAGGACGCCTTTCGGCAAGACATCGTTTCCTACGAGCTCGAATCCAATCGGCGCCAACCTGAGAGAAATTCCTACATCTCTGGTTTTGCTGGATACCCGATGCAGGATAAGATTCCTAGACAAAGGGTCAGCTCTTCATGACAAAGGACGACGTTCAGCTACTCTACGAATACGATCGCTGGGCGAACAGCAGGGTCTTGCAGGCAGTTTCCGCACTCAGCCCAGAGCAATTCACGCGCGATCTGCGCGGCAGCTTTCGCTCCGTGCGAGACATCTTAGTGCACATAATCAGCGGCGAATGGGGCTGGCTTACATACTGGAAAGCACCATCCCATAGCGCAGCCTTCTTGGCGGATTTGTGGGATCGACACGACACTCTTTTCCGTCCGGACGCATTTCCGAACATCGCGGCGGTGCGGCTGAAGTGGGCGGAGGTTGAGAAAGAGCAGACGGAGTTCGTAAATTCCGTAACGGAGGAAGCGTTGGGGAAAACGCTCCCTTTTCGTGCAACACAAATCAGTTTGGCTCACTTGATGCAACACCTGGCCAACCACTCCACCTATCATCGCGGTCAAGTTGCCGTGATGATGCGGCAGCTCGACGCGGAATCTCTATCTACCGATTTTCACGTGTTTCTGTTGGAACGCGCGCAGGCAGCAACGAGCCCGCGGTAGAGCAGCTTTGAGCGAATTCAGGTCGCTCCGAAGTGTTTTACTAATCTATTCCGATCGGTTGATAGGCTATACGGAAATTGGCCCAAACGGGCTTGTAGGAAAATTCGATCCGACCGTCGGCAATCAGTCAGAAACGCTTTGGCGACGGTAACACTGGCGGGAGCGACGGAACTCGAACCCCCTGCCTCCTGCGTGACAAGCAGGCGTTGTAACCAAGTGAACTACCCCCCGCTTAAACAATCGTCGGATTCCTTCGCGTTCCTTGCAACGCCCACTCGTTCCTTGGCGTACCATCTGGCCGTGCTGTGGCAGGCCTAGCGCCTGCAAAGGTTTATCTGTGACCGCCCTGGTACTGGATAAAACCTACTCAGGGTAGCTGTCGTCCTCGATGATTCCCTTGTGGAGTAGCGTGACGGGGCCCCCGAGTACGTGTCTTTTCCAAACAGTCCGTGCAACACCGTTTCCTCGAAACTCTCCTTCTCGCGTACACTTCCTAGGACTCAACGACAGGACAGGTCTTATGTCGCAATGCCATTCATGCGGTTCGCCGCTTCCGGCAAAAAGCCGTTTCTGTTCGACTTGCGGGACAGCGGTTCCTGCGGATGAACTCGCCACCTTCGTATCGAGCGAAGCTGCAATCATGGCGGCAACGCCCGCGCGTGCGGCACGTCCGGTACCAAGTGCTGGCAAAAACCCGAGCAGTGTTCGCGGGGAAGGCCGTTTTCTGCCAGGTGACGTTCTTGCCGAGCGCTACCGAATCATCTCGTTATTAGGCAAAGGAGGCATGGGCGAGGTCTATCGTGCAGACGACCTCACCTTGGGCCAGGTTGCGGCATTGAAATTCCTTCCCGAGCGAGCCAGCAGTGATACCGAACTTCTGGAGAGATTTCGCGCCGAGGTCCGCATTTCCCGGAAAGTCTCGCATCCCAACGTATGCCGCGTGTACGACGTGGGCGAAGTCGATGGTCTTACCTTCTACACGATGGAGTACATCGATGGCGAAGATTTGGCTTCACTGCTGCGCCGTATCGGCCGGCTGCCTAGCGACAAAGGCCTAGAGATCGCACGCCAACTCTGCGCCGGCCTGGCCGCTGCGCACGCCAGGGGTGTTCTCCACCGCGACCTGAAGCCCGCCAACATCATGCTCGATGGGCGTGGTCAGGTAGTGGTGATGGATTTCGGGCTGGCCGCTTTCGTTGACCAGGTCACAGCCGCAGACATCCGCAGTGGAACTCCGGCATACATGGCCCCTGAGCAGCTTGCGGGAAAAGAAGTCACCGAGAAGAGCGACATCTATTCGCTCGGCCTGGTGCTATACGAAGTCTTCACTGGAAAGAGTGCCTACAGCGCAGAGAATCTCGCGGTTCTTGTGAAGACTCGCAACCCGGCGACGGTTAGCCGGCCTTCGTCCATTGTCAAAGACATCGATCCGCTGGTCGAACGCGTGATCCTGCGCTGCCTTGAACTCGATCCTTCGCTTCGCCCGCCCAATGTGCTTACGGTGGCTGCGGCATTGCCGGGTGGAGACCCGCTGGCAGCGGCACTGGCTGCCGGTGAAACACCTTCGCCACAGATGGTCGCCGCGGCCGGCGAAAGCGAAGGGATGAAGCCGCGTGTCGCTGTGATCTGCCTGGCACTGGCACTAGCCGGACTGGCGGCCGCGGTGTGGTTACTCGTCGGCACGAATGGCTACGAGAAGATGACGCTCGAGTTGCCGCCGGAAGCACTTTCCGCTAAGGCGCGTGAAGTTATCTCGCGCTTGGGATACGATCCACGTTCGGTTGACAACGGATTCGATTTCGTTCAGGACCTCGACTTCCTTCATTACGCCGACGATCATGACAAGCCGGAGCCAGACTGGACTCAAATCTACGCGCAACGTCCCACACCTCTTATCTACTACTATCGCACTAGCCTGCGTTACATGGTGCCGTCGGATTACCGTCTGAACTTCACGCCAGGAATTGTGAACTTCGACGATCCTCCGCCAATCCTTTCAGGAATGATGATGGTATGGCTCGATACCCAGGGACACCTGGTTGCGTTCGATGCCATACCGCCCGAGCTGGATCCCTCGCCTCCCGCAACCAAGCCGGTGGATTGGTCGCTGTTGTTCGAACTCGCAGGTCTGGATGCTTCGAAGCTTGAGCCCACAACTCCGCAATGGTCGTCATTGGCGAATACCGACCAGCGGGCAGCCTGGACAGGAACGTGGCCCGGTTCGAATCGGCCGTTGCGGGTGGAAGCAGCCTCTTGGCACGGAAAACCGGTTTACTTCAACTTGATTGGCGAGTGGACGCGCCCGCAGCGCATGCGACCGTATCAGCCTGCACCTGGCGATAAGCCCCGCCAGACTGTCTTCATCACTATTTTCCTGACGCTGTTGGCCGCGGCCATTTTCCTAGCGCGGTTAAACTACCGCCGCGGCAAAGGTGATCACAACGGCGCGTTGCGGATTGCGCTGGTGGTATTTGCGCTGCAAATGCTGCTCTGGACTTGCTATGAGCACTTCGTGCCTGACGTCGGCACGGTTGGAATTCTCATACTCGCGGTGAGCTCCAGCCTCTTCATGGCCGCGATGGTCTGGACTCTCTACATGGCGCTGGAGCCGTACGTGCGCAAATTTTGGCCGCAAACGATCATCTCCTGGTCGCGGATTCTGAGCGGCAAGATTCGCGATCCGCGGGTCGGTCGCGACGTACTGTTCGGCGTGTTGCTCGGGCTTACTTGGATTGTCATTTTCGGGGGCGCCAACCAAATCTTATTGCGGCTCGGTGACCCATACTCGTTGCCTTCGACCGATTACCTCATGGGCGGGCGCATGGCTTTAGGCGCGGCCTTGTTCCGGGTTCCCAGCGCAATTGAAGCCACGCTTTTATTCTTCGCCTTGTTGCTGGTGTTGCGGATTGTGCTACGGAATCAGTGGGCGGCGGCGGCGGTGTTCGTCGCAATTTTGGTGGGAGCGAAAGCCTTGGGTAGCCACCATCTGGCAATCGATGTCACTGCGACGATGTTTGTGTATGGCATTGCCGCATTGGCGATCGTGCGCTTCGGGTTAATAACACTGGCGATTGCCGTTTTTGTCGCCGATGGACTGGGGAATGTTCCACTGACCGCAGACTTCTCCCGTTGGTATGCGACCACCACGCTGCTGATGCCTGCTGTCATCCTGGGGCTTACGATCTGGGGATTCTGCGCCACGCTCACCGGACAGAAACTCATCAAGGACGATCTGCTGGAATAAGTCGTTTCACATTTCGAGGAGGGCGAAAGCCCAATGTCACTTACTTTGGCGACGAACCTGTGCTTAAGGGAGCTTTGTGAAAGGAGTTGTGTAATGCTTGGTGGCCCAGGTTCGCGCACTTCTTTGGGCCCTAACGTGGAGGAGTACGCAGGTGAGCGTCCAAAAGACGGATGACCCTCAGGTACCCGCCAAGAGTCAGCGATATTGGGCGAGACGCTGGCGCTACAAAGG
>JBPYDQ010000201.1:0-7441 GCA_051986135.1 Terriglobales bacterium
ACAAGCGGCGATCAATTGGCATTGTCTGGCAGACCGGGTCTAGGCTATTACACATAACGTCCCGCCATATCCTATCTGCCAAGGCTCTGAAGCCAGTTCAGCAGTTTTCCGTCCTGCTGCCATAATGGAACAGCCTCGGAGGGAACAGTGTTTGTAAACGCTTCTTCCAGAGCCTTGCGCTTCATCTCACCATCAATGCGCGCATATATTCAGTGGTTTTTAAGTCTGAGTGACCAAGAATGTCCCTAATGTAAACCAAGTTAACCCCGGCATGAAGCAGATGCATTGCTTTCGAGTGTCGGAAACTATGAGGCGATATGACCTCTAGCAGGACACCGGGCTTTTTATTGCGGGCAGACTCAACGCATTTATCAAGGATGTATTTTATCCCTGCCCGCGTGAGCCTTTCCCCATGCCGATTCGGGAACAGCGGATACGAGTGCTTGCCGCTGCCAGTCAAGGCGGCGTCAGAAATCCAGCGGACTGGGAATCGAGGACTTGCGCTACGCGCATGAAACGCCGGTAAAATCCGTAAAATCCTGAGAAAGTAAGCCTAATTAAGAGAAACTACACGGTTGACAATGGCTGCCATTCGGTAAGCAACCTACTCAGATTAGGCACAGAAAAAGACGTGATAGCGGTCGAGATAAGCCGCTTCATGTTGTTCGTTTCTATTGTTACAAACAAGAAATTGCACTCAGCCGTTCTGCGCAGCCCATACTGGGGGAGTGGGTTCTGGAAGTCGTCGAAATGGGCACAGCGGCAAGTCCAGGGAGAACTGTTGTCTGGCGTGTAGGTTAGATGTGGGCTGGTGTTCCAAAATAACACTGCTAAGGTAGCCGATTCAGCGGGCCGTCTCTGATCTTTCCATTGAGATAGAAGGACAGAGCTGCCCAAATCCCAACTATTAGGGACGCCGATGGCGGAGAATGACGTCGAAGCTCAACACACCATTCTGATCACGAACCCCGAGAATCGAGATATTGCGGGTCACGCTGTATTCACCTTGAATGAACTGCTGTGATGTCGAAACTTCAGTGCTGTAGGTGAGGGTGAGATTGCTCGAGACTTGCTGCTCCAAGGTGACCGCCGGGGCGGTACGGGTGGGAGTGGTTTCGGTGTTCAGTCCACTCGGGTCGACTTTAATGCGAGTAATGCCAAACAGCCGTTGCGAACGGCTACTCAGGCTCGCGTTCAAAGCCTGGCTGAGAATGGCGCTGGAGGCCTGCTGACTGACCGACTGGGACGAAGTATCGGCAAGTGAACTCTCACTTTCAGTGCGGCCCAGCGCGAGCAAAGCGACGATATCGGCGCTCGGGAGGGGCGGCTCGGAGCGGTAGGTCACGTTCAGCTTGTCGGGCGTGCCATTCACGCCGAGGCTTATGTCGTAATCGCGCACCCGCGTAGTCGCTTCCAGGTCGAGGGTAGGCTTGATGCCGGTGGGCCCGGTAAAGGTAATTTCGCCGCGCTCCAAACGGTATTTGGTTCCACTGAAGTAGACGTCGCCTTCCAGAATGTTAACCCGCCCGAGCAGCACGGGACGCGGCAAGGTGCCGCGTAGACGAAGATCAGCATCGCCGGAAACCTTGGCGGCAGCCGCTTCCATCTGCAGTTCAGGAGTCGTGACAACATGGATGTCTATGCGCAAGTTGTTTAACAGCGAGCTGCCCTCGGGCAAGCTCGTGGTTTGCCGGAATCCCTCGAGGTAGCGGGCGAAATCGAATCCCGGTGTCAGATTCAACTTCAGGACAGTGACATCGCCGGAGAGCTGCGCATCATGCGAGGTGCCGGTCAGGTGCAACTCCGCATCCGAGGTAGCACTGATGCCCGCCGGCCGCAGCCGCACTTCATGCGCATTGGCGCTAATGTTGAAATTGATGTGCGGGCTGTAGGTCATGAATCCCGAAAAAGTGACCTTGCCGCCACCAATACGCGCATTGAGGGTCTGGATTTGCAGCCGATCCTGGTTGAAAACGAGGGTGCCGTTCATCTCGCTCAAGCTATTAGGAAGGTCAACGGAAGAAACCGAGCCGTTCGCTACTTCCAGCTTCCCGGCAAGCGAGGGGGTGCTGATGGTACCACCAACTCTCAGCGCTACCGAAACCAGTCCCGATCCCGACCAACCGGGCGCGACGACTTCCATCAATTTCAGATTTATGCGTCCATCAGAGTCAAGGTCGAGATCGTGAGTGCCGGTAAGTTGCACCGTACCCTGCGCGGTAATATCAGTGCCCTCACCTATTAACCGCAAGCGGTTCAGCCGAAGCCGTTGGTTTGCAACGGTGAAGTGGATTGGCCCCTCATTGTGGACCGACACATTGTCCAAACTCGCAGATAACGATGTAAGGTCGGCGGTAGCGCTGAGCAGACTGGGCCGCAGTAACGGCCCGGAGAGCCCGAGACTCCCGGCGGCGGGAACATGACCGCTGACGTGCGCCCCAAAATAGGGACGCAGTAAGGCATCTATGTCGAAGGCATCGAAATCGAGCGCCAGATGCGCTGGCCAATCGTCCCGCAGGTGTACGGCGCCATCGATCGCCAGCCGCGCATTATCGAAATTCGAACGGCCCGTCAACTGCATATCGGCACCGTGAGTGACGGCGTCAAAGGTAAAATCGCCGGCACGTTCCTTATCAAAACTCAGATCGCGCAAGCGAATCTTCGTGTTCACCACCGGGGCTTCCCGAGTCCCATTGCCGCTGGCCGTAAAGTCCAGCTTCCCGGCAAGCTTGATCTTGGTGGCCTGCAAGGCGGAGAAATGAATCAGGTCGAAGTTCGTGCCCTCGAGGTTAAAACGGAAGAAGCGCGTTTGGAAATTGTAGGCAGCACCGCCTCGAATCTCACCCTCGCGATAAATAGCGGTTGCATTATTGAGCTGAACTTCGAGGTTTGCGAAATGCAGGTCGGAAGTCAGCCGCGCCAGTGCTTCGCCGTAGAAGCTGCCGTTTCTAAGCTCAACATGGCCATCGCCGTGGGGATCGGCCGTGGTACCGGAGGCGGTCAAGGATAGGTTCACTAGCCCCGATGCCGGGTAGTTGTATTCCGCCAGTGACTGTAAGTCCACGAGCTCGGCTTTATAAACCTCGACGTGAGCAGCGATAGGACTGGCATTGGTAAACTCGCCGTCCACCAGGGAAGCGGTTGCGTCGAAACGAATCCTGGTGGGCCCGTGCGTCAATATTCCATGGCGCGCCGATATCACCCATGGCGACGCATGAAGATCGGCAGCGAGAGAATCCCAGTGGACCCGATGTTCCGGGGCATGGTGTGAGGCGGACACCCAGGTGTCGAACTTGTTCGCCTCCAGGTGCCCGGCGACAGTGAAATCTCTAAGTCTTCCACTGGCGTTTCCGCTGAAACTGGCTCGGCCAGCTAGCGATACAGGAAGGGCTCGACCACCGAAGGCAACCAGTATGGGTTGCCACTCCCCGAGATCGCTGGTCGAAACCTCTATCCGCAATATCGAGGCGGCCGCAAGCTTCCCGCTCGCCTGGATTTTGGTCGAATGGCTGGCCAAACTCAGATTAGCAAGGTCCAGCGAGTCGGTGCTTCCGTGGTAGCTCCCATCGGCGCTGGCGCTCAGTGGAATTTCACCTGGCTTCGGTTGCGGTTCAGGGTTGGCCGCCAAATGGAAGGAGGTTTCGGCACGCCGGATTGAGCCGGTCCAGCTGCTTTCGACAGTTCCACCCAACCTCCCCGCGAGGTGAAGTCGGTCAACGGGTACGGTACGCGTGCGCACAGCTGCGGCGAAAGATTCGATGTCAATGTCTTTCAGCTTTAGACTGAGGGAGCCTTTCTGCTCACGGGCACTCCGACCCTTCTTCGACACTGCCTTCGGGAGGAGCCAGTTGACAGCTTCGACGGCGCCATTCGCGCTTCCTCCTAACAGGCGCGCCTGAACGTTGAAAATTCTTAGCGCAGAAGAACTCACGGCATAATCGGCAGTACCGGCCGCATTCGACAAGAAAATCTCCGGCTCGCGCCAAAGAAGATTGTTCACCGCGGCTTTGCCAGAAAAGAAGAAATCCTGCGGCGCCCATACCACTTTGCCTACGACTTCCAAAACCCCGCTGCCAAGCTGAGGGTGGTTTTGGATCGAGGCCAGGTCTCGAAGGTCCAATCGGCCGTTGTAGTTGCCCGTGAACTTGGGATCCTGAAAGTTGTCGAAGCGGCCGCTGGCTTCCAGACGCGACTCTCCTGCGGACCATTCGAAGGAGTTTACCGTGGCGTAGTTCCGGTCGAGAATAATGCGAGCGGCTATCATCGAGGTAAGCGGACGCAACTGACCGAGACGCGTGTTGAATCTACCGACTCGCACGACGACTTCGTAATTGCCGTGCAGCAGCGAGTGGTTCAGCCCGGCGGAGACCTCGCTGGCCATTAGCTCGAAGGGGACCGGTTGATTGTTCCAAAGCAACTCGCCGTCGATGATGTTAAGGTGGGCGATCGAGACGGCGAACAACTGTTTGACGGGCGAGCGCTCGCGCGGCGCGGGCGTTGGAGGAGTTGGCTGATTCGTAGATCCGTCGGGGTAAACGATGATGTGAACGACAGGATGATCGAGGGTCAGCGAGTGGAACCCGTATTCCCGTTCCAGAACCGAGATTATCTTGATTTCGGCGGTCAAGCGGTCGACATGCGCATAGGGCGCCTCGCCAGTCGGTTCGGTACCGTGGACGGTGAGATCGTGAGCTTCCACGCGAAAGCGAAAGGGCACGATGCTCAGCTTCGCGAGCTCGACACGGCCGCCGGACATTTGTTCCAGCGCCGCTACCAGGCGGGAACGCACCATGTTGCGAAACGAATCCGTGTGAACATACCAGACAAGGACAGCCGTTGCGGACATCAGTAACGCAACGAGCGCCAGGACAAAGCTACGAAGCGGCCGCCAGTATCTGGCTCGCGCCAGGGAACGCGAGTTGGCAACTGGCTTCAATTACGACCCTCTTGGGACGCGGTCCCTGGCACCCAGGCGATCTGTATGTTGCTTTCGTTGCGCAGGCTTTTCAACCAGTTGACCAGCAGATCGTTCATCTGCTGCTGCGCCAGTATCTCCTTGATCTTTGGAGCCACCAGGGTGAGTGGAACTTCCGGGGCACCTTTTTTGTGCAGTTCGGGGAGGAGATTTTCCTGGTAATAACGCTGGATGCTGCGACTGTCGACAGCGACACTGGGCCGTAGTCGGGCGTCTATCGCCTTCCAGCTGTTCAGGTCAGCGGTGACCCGCTCGCGCAGCTCATCGGCCGTGAGATCGTAACGATGAAGGGCCGCCAGCCAAGACGCCTGGTCGCTCACTTCGGCATGCAATTTGCGAATTTCCGCGATGCGCGCCTCCACTTCGGCAGGTGAGGCAGCTTGCAGACCGCTCTTTTGAACTTCCTCGCGAATGAGTTCCTGATCGATGAGGCGATCCAGTGCTGCTTTGCGTTGCTCGGCCGAAAACGGGGCGAGGGGCCGATCATCGGCAAATGCCTGGTAACAGAGCGCTTCGTCCACCTCACTCTCGAGGATGATGTGGCCGTTGACGGTGGCGACGATGCGATCAATCACTTCTCCGGCAGCAAGCGGCCGAGCCGCGAACCAGGTCGAAAGAATGAGCGCGATATGAATGAGTTTGTATGACATCAGAACGTCTGCCCGATACTAAAGAAAAAGTTGACGTGACCTAATTGCTGCGGCGTGAAAACATTCGATGATTTGCCCGTGATCGGATTCGTTACCGTTTGAAAACTGGGAAAAGCTGGCGGGTTCAGGTTGTAGCCTATGTCCAACCGCACCGGCCCGATCGGTGTCTTATAGCGTATCCCAAGGCCAACGGCCTGCGCCACGTAATTGAAGTCACAACGCAAATAGGTACTCTGGTTTTTGCAGGCATCCTGATTGGGCTGCTGCCATTGAAGCAGGCTATGCAACATGTCGTGTCCGGAATCAAACACATTGCCGGCGTCTTGAAAAACGGCGAAGCTGACATTGTCTTCAACAAAGGGTAGGGTGAGCGGAGGCATTCGAAGTTCCAAGTTGTTGATGAACAAGCCTGAGCCGCCGACCGGAAAACCTGAATTCAAGTCGCGAGGTCCCGCCTGATTTAACCCAAATGCGCGCAGAGAGTTGCCGCCGCCGGAGAAAAATCTCTCAGGCAGGGGAATAACGGTAAAGCCAGGAGGGATGCCCACTGCGGCCTGCTGGGGACTTTGCACCAAGGTATTACCGAATGGCACCTGTACGCCCACCCGCGTAGATCTGGCAAACACATATCTCTTTTTGATGGTGTAATAAGTCGAGTTTTGCACCAGGATACGACTGAAGTCCGCTTCCGATCCGAAGTAGCTGGAGGCCGTGCTCGTGTCCACGGTATTGTAGCTGCCGCGAGTACTCTCGACCGGGTTGTCACGATGATCACGAATGTAGGCGAATCCCGGCGAGCCTACCCGTGTGGGCTGCGAGAGTAGCGGGACTTCGTTGTGGTTGAAGTTCGGAGCAAAGTTGGTGGCCTGCACCCTGCGGTAGGCAAAACGGTAGAACAAACTCGTTCCCCGGCCGATGACCTGTTCGGCCTGTACCGAGCCTTCCAGCCGCCGCGAAGTGAAGGTGCTCACGCTGACGGTGTTGTCGTAGAAGGTGGTAAAGCTCAGGCGCAGGTTGTCGAGATTGTACAGTCGAGGTGCGTCGTAGCTGAGTAGCACGCGCTGTTGCAGACGACCAACGTGAGACTTGAAAGTGATGCTGTGGTTTATGCCCAGAAAGTTTAGCCGGGTCACATTGAAAGTGGCTCGTGGGCTGACCCCGGTCTGGCCCTGAGGCGCGGTTACTCCCGCCGGAGTGCCGGTCTGCACTTCCAGTCCGCCGCCGTAATCGAAGGTGTAGCGTTTGGCTTCGCGCAGGTCGAGCAGGATATTTTTGTCCGGTTCTTTGCCGTCGGGATTCTGAATGGCGGTGTCAACCTGATTAAAAATTCCGAGATCGTAAAGACGGCGCTGGGTCTCGAGCATCGCAATCTGGCTGACCGGATCGCCAGGATGGATCTGGATCTGATGTTGGACAATGACCGGGCGGGTGTGATTGAGGCCACGCACTAAGACCTGATCCACAAAAATCTGGTCGCCTTCGCGAATCTGGTAAGTCACCTCCATGCGGTTGGGTTCACCCGGAACAGGCGTAGCTGAGGCTTCGAAACTTGCATTGGGAAAGCCGTTGTTGAAGTACTCGTTCAATAGCGTCTCACGGTCGCTAGCCACGTTGAAATCGGAGAACGGCTGACCTTCCACAGTGGTCAACAAAGGGAGCAGGCGCGGCGTGGGAAGCGTTTTGTTGCCAACTAGATGAAGCGCGGAGACCAGAACTTGCGGTCCCTCGTCGATATCGACCGTAATGGCGAGTTGGTCCTTTACTCCGCCATAGTTCTCCATTGTATTGCTTGTGATCTTCACTTGCGAGAACCCTT
>JBPYDQ010000202.1:0-4774 GCA_051986135.1 Terriglobales bacterium
CGCTATGGGTGGGAATCGTGAGGAAGAAAGCGACACCACATCATTTCCTGTTATAAACATTCCGATTTGTAAGCCGCCACGCAAGCGTGCCTGGAATTGAAGATCCGGTTGCTGCCTATCAAGTCAACCAGACCCAAGCGCTCCAGATCGGCATGACGTTTCACTGGAACCCCGACGATAGCAAGGACGACGCCGGCCTTGGCGAGGTCCTGCTGCAGTTCAGCTACGGCGCGGCCTGCGGAAAAATCCAAGCCTGTCATCGCGGTCGCATCAATAGCCAGCCAACGAACGGGTGAGGGCGAATCATCGACCAGTCTGCGTGCCTGCTGGGCAAAGAAATCAGCGTTGGCGTAAAAGAGATCTCTGCCGAACCAAAACATGACCAGGCCAGGTTCGACCATCTTGCCGGGCACGGCATCCTCCAGGCTCCAGTTACCGGCACGATCGCGCACGATCACTCCGGTAGGGGGGCGATAGCTGTGGCGGACATGCTGCAGCAAAGAGAGAACTACAGCCAGAAGGATACCTTGCTCCACACCCAGTACAACAACGGTGAGAGCTGTGACGATCGCAAGAGCGAATTCCCGGGGCTCGGAACGTCGGACTTCAGCGAGACCGCGAAAGTCAACAAGTTTGACACCAATCAAAAAGACGATAGCAGCGAGGACGGCGGTGGGAAGAAAGCTCAACGGCCTGGTGAAAAACAGAAGCACCATTAGGACCAGGGCGGCCGTTGTCAGATGCGACCACTGACTGCGGCCGCCAGCGGTGTCCACCATGGCAGTTTTGGTGGGGCTGCCGTTGACGACGAAGGTGCTGCTGCAACCGGCGGCAGCGTTGGCAAGCGAGAGAGCGACCAGATCGACATTCAGGCTGAATGGCTCGCGATAACGGAGAGCGTAGGCGCGAGAGGTGGCCGCGCTCTGTGCGAGGATGACGATGAAACAGGAGAAGGAAATGGGGAGAAACAGAGTAATGTCGCTCCAACTCACTTCGGGCAACCCGAGGCGGGGTAGGCCGCTGGGAACGGCGCCAACAACCCCGATGCCTCGGTCGTTCCAATGGAACTGAGCGCTGGCCACGGTCATTCCGATCACGGCCAGCAAAGCGCCGGGGAAGCGCGGAGCGGCAATGTCGAAGCCGACGATGATGGCCAAAGCAGCCAAGGCGATGAACAAGGTCGGCAGATGCGTTTCCGACAGATGCTGAAAAGTGAACAGCAGTTGGCGGAGGAATCCGTGGCCGCCCTTTTCGATGCCGAGCATCTCATGAAGTTCGCCCAGCGCGACCTGAACACCGACCCCCGACAAAAAGCCGACAAGAACGGTGCGAGAGAGGAAATCGGCGAGAAAACCCAAGCGAAGAATTCTGGCCGCGAGAAGTATGCCGGCAGTCATCAGTGCGATGAGGCTCGTGAGAGCGACATACCTCGGCGTGTTGACAGTGAATGACAGGGAAGCCAAGGTCGCCGCCACCATGGCCGCGGTCGCGGAGTCAGCGGCCACGACGAGGTGGCGCGATGAGCCGAATAGGGCGAACACCAGGACGGGCAAAAATAGCGTGTAAAGGCCGGTGATCACCGGCGTGCCGATGATCTTGGTGTATCCCATTACCTCCGGTATGCCGAGCGCGGCTAAGGTGATGCCGGCGATGATGTCCGAACCAAGGCGGGTCCGGTCGAAGGGCAGGAGGCCCTGCAGGAGTTGTGGCCGCGATACCCCTTGGCTGCCCGAGTTGCGATCCGAGGCCATACGGAAGATCCGCTTATCGGCTTTCGGAACTTCCTGTGGTACATGGAACCACTTCTGGCATCCTCTCTCTGCTCGATCGGGGTTATCTATTTTGATTCCAAGAGCATTTCTTTTGCGTCGGCGATTTCGTCAAGTCGCGCCTTGTCCACTTTTGGATACGACGCGTGGAGACCGGCCAGCGTGTCAACGACGGCGGCGGCAACAACGACTCGACTGAACCACTTGTTGTCCGCCGGGACTACGTACCACGGACAATCCATTGTGGCGGTGGGCTGGATCATATCCTCATACGCAGCTTGGTATTCACTCCAATGCCGGCGCTCCGCCATGTCCGAGCCGGAGAACTTCCAGTTCTTCTCGGGTTCCTCGGCCCTTTCCAAAAAGCGTCGTTTCTGTTCTTTTTTGAGACATGCAGGAAAAACTTAACCACCACGATGCCGTTCCGGCTGAGGTTCAAAGGAGCGAATATCTTGGGAACGCTGCTTCCAAATCTTCTTTGTGACAAGCGATTGCGGAATCTTTTCTTTTGCCAGAACCTCCGAATGCACCCGGACCACGAGCACCTCCTCGTAGTAGCTCCGGTTGAAAATGCCAATGTGACCGCGATTCGGCAGGTATTTCACGCAGCGCCAGAGGTAATCATGGTCAAGTTCATCAGCACTAGGGGCCTTGAAGGAATACAGCTGGCAGCCCTGCGGGTTGACGCCAGACATGACGTGCTTGATGGTGCCCTCCTTGCCGGCGGCGTCCATGGCTTGAAAAATCAGCAGCACGGCCCATTTGTCCTGGGCGTAAAGCTTGTCATGCAGCTCCGCAAGAGCTTCAATGGGGTCAAATAGAAAGTAGCCAACCTTGCCTCGCGATCAGTACTGGCAAGTATGACAGTGCCGGCGGGATCTCCGTCAAGCGAATGAAGACGGATGAGTGTTCGGTACCCGTGTGATCGGTGCAAGACAGTTATTACTCGAAACCCCCGGGAAACCGAACGCCGACCATATAGACCAGCGGCAGAAGCCTTCGAAAACCCACCCTTCCCAGGTCGGTCGGGCTTTGAACTTCCTCAACTGTCGCTCTGCCTCTCTCTTTTCAAGGAGCCTCACGTGTTTGTGGTCGTTCCGCTACCAGGGACGCCACCTTGCCGGTGAGAACCGCGACGTTCCCTGCGGGGCCCTGCAGAACCCTGATGCCGCGACTGAGGCCGAGACCATTAACACCGACCTGCGACGCCATCCACGTCGGCCACGCCACCGGCGGCGTCTGAAGTTCAAATCTCGGCGCCCCGACCAATTCTTTGTGTCTCAAGACTTAAAAGTGAGAAAAGTTTGTACTGCTGCATTGTGGTGCAACTTGGGAAAAATAAGAAAAATTCGCGCCGAAACAATCGCGTGGGAACTTCGCGTAACAATTGGAAATGCCGAGAGGCAGAGCGGGCCGCCTGCGTACCAAGTAGGCGGCCGTCGATATGGTTCGAGTCAGGGTCCGGTGTCGCCGGGCAACTATTTCCGCTTTGCGGATTATGAACAGCCTTGGACTGGCGTCTTCTCTGCGACAGAGCACGCGCGCGTCCTTCGCACCACGGTTAAACGCAGGCGACTGCTAGAGCGGCCAGCACGGCGGGAAGTACCCAAGCCCAATCGCCGATATATGTAACCGCTACCGCTGCTACAACACACCCGCAGAAAAAGCCCAAGAGGAGGTGGAGTGAGTTATTAAGTCTCTGCTTGTCGGGTGCCTTCAGAGGTTCTGGTCGCGAAACTACCTCCAGGAGCGAAAGGACAGAATTCGTCAAATTGCCACTCATAACGGCGGTTGACGGTGCCACCGGCAAAGTCAAGCGTAGTAGTGCAAATTGACATGCCATCGCGAAGACGGCAATCATAGCGGCGATCAACGCCGTCACGCCGTGCGGATTCGCGGAGGCCTTCGTGATGACGCTGAAGAGCAGGACACACAGAAGCAAAAGGAACTGAATTACAAGCAGCAATCGAAGCAGGCTAGGACCTCGCTTGTGTGAAGCTCTGGCAATCAACCACATCGCGCCCACGGCAGCTATGAAAACGGGGATGGCCAGAATCTGTGCCCGGTTTACCTGCCCGCGCCGGACTACCAGTGCACCGATTACAACCAGATTGCCGGTGATGTGGGCGGTGAATATGCCGAAGCTCAAGAATCCAGTCAAATCCACCATGCCTGCAATTATGCTCAGCACTATGGGCAGTTGTTTTTGAAGTCGCCACCGGACAGAGACCTCGTCGGATGAAAGGGCCACTGGGGGGCTGGCGGTAGATTCCGTGGTCACCATCAATAGTTCTCTGCTTCTTTTACGGCTTTGCCATGGCCGGTCGGTCATCGAGATAATCGATGATCAACTTTGGAACGATCAGACCGAAACTCATCGCCAAAATAATCAAAATCGCTACAGACCCGTCCGCAAGAGTGGCCCCCATCAGTTCCCATGTCCTTTGCGGGCCGTGAGTGAGCTGCACAATGCCGCTGGCCATCCTAAACATGAACACTCCAGGCATCATTGACACCACCGACGCGAAGCCGATCGCAGCAAACGGCATATGCGTGCGGCGTGAGACCGGCGTTAGAATCAGCCCGACGACGAGGCAAGCAACAAAGGCGCCCGTCGCCGCGCTAAACCCTAGCTCCGTTAGTGTCACCCACCTGACTGCATGCGCTGCCATTCCCACGGCCACAGGCCAACACAGCATTTTCAGCGGTGTGGAAAAAAAGACGCTGTAGCAAGCCACTGCAACGCCGGCCGCAATCACGTCTTGCCAAAGGGGGAGCGCTCGCCCAGGTGGGTCCACCGGTAACGAAACGCCCAGAAGCGCCAGTCCCAGCAGAAGTCCAGTCGAAATTGCGACAACCACCAGGACCGCATAGGTCACGCGGGACGCCCCCAGGTCGATGCGACCTCTGATCAAATCGAACATACCATTCAAAAAATGCGGCCCCGGCACCAACACCATGCATGGACACACGGCTACAAGTCGCAACGTCGAGCTCAGGTTGAA
>JBPYDQ010000203.1:0-2797 GCA_051986135.1 Terriglobales bacterium
CGTCTCGCTGCATCAGCATTGCCCATCCCATTGAAACCAGAATGATCCCGCCGCCTACTTGTACGATCGGTAGAGAAATACCGAAGAACGAGAGGATGTAGGTTCCGACAAAGTACGATGCAACGAGCAGGAGGAAACTATTCACAGCGATTCGCCACGACAGTGCTCTCCGTGCCTCCGGTAAGTAATCACTGGTCATAGCAAGAAAAAAGGGACTGCCACCGACCGGATCCACTATCGGGAAGAGTGCACTGACAATTAGCAGTAAGTTTTTGGCCGCTTCGAGCATGGTTCCACTCGGACGAACATCTCTATTGCATGCAATTTGTCCACGCCGGTCTCCGTATTCCGTTGTGGAATGGATTCTCTCAAGAGGAATAACGATTCATCCGCTTATTAGTGATATAAGGAATCCAGATCCAAAAGAAGGCCCTCTTTTCGAATGCTATGCACTCCTACTGGGAATAGATGGTATTCCCCAGAGTGCCAAATCTGTTCGCACCACTGGCACATCAGATGGGGCGGGATTTTTGAAGTTTCAGCGAAATAGGGAGTTGCTCACCTAAGGTCAAAGGAGATGTTATGTCTGGTCTAGCCAACAAAGTGGCACTCGTTATCGGGGTTCGCGTGGCATCGGCGCGGCGGTCGCCAAGCGTCTGGCCGCAGATGGAGCGACCCTGGCCATACGCACAATTGAACGCGGTGCCGAAAGGGGATCGCAATTCAGGCGGACGCCACTGACGCCGTCGCGGCGGCTCTCGGTCCTAGGGGCATCCGCGTAAGCGCGGTCGCACCCGGAGTAGTCGATACGGATATGTCGAATTACGAAGACGGAAGCAGATCGCGAGGTCACACTGGTGATGCAGGCATTGAAGCGAATTGGCAAACCCGAAGACATTGCCGACGTAGTCGCGTTTTTGTCGTCGGACGGTGCGCGCTGGATCACAAGTGCCAGTATTCCGGTAGACGGTGGGTCGAAGCTGTAACTAGTGCTGTAAGGAGCGCATGGAGACTAAGACGAGCAAAGGCAGGGACATCAAGATGGCGAAGACTACACCCGATCAAAACAAGACCATAGTCTTGGAGGCGTTCGACACACTCTTCAACAAGCGCGACTATACGACCGCAGAACGATTCTGGTCGCCCAACTACATTCAACATGGCGCTCATTTCGCCTCTGGGCGTGAGGGCCTGTTCGATCTCATCAAAGCATCCCACCAACGCTGAGGTACCAACCGGGAACGATCGTGGCTGAGGGAGACTTCGTGATTGTGCACGGGCGATTTAGCGGTTTCGGTGCTCCAGTGAATTGGATTGCCGCAGATAGAGTGCGCATTCAAGATGGAAACCTCGTCGAGCACTGGGACGTGATTCAAGATAAAGCAACCGAAGAACAGTCGATAGGCAAGCGGCCCACATTCGGACAAACTTTCCCGATATGCAAATGAGTCAGTAGCGGATGGCCCAGACAAACATCCCCAAACCGAGAAATCGACAGGTTGGGTGCCAGTACACCACCCTTTCGAACGCTACCGAACCGGAAGCCGCTTCCACTTGAGCACCTTGCAGGTTTCCGCCGAGCCCGGCTAAATTAGTTGCGGGCTGTACAGGAAAAAGCGGATGGAATCTGTTTCTGCATTCATCGACCAGAAGATCAAGAAACTTGGGGACTGGCGCGGGAAGACGCTCGCGAGGGTGCGCGCAATCATCCATGAGGCAGACCCTGAGATCGTCGAAGAGTGGAAGTGGGCCAAGGCGACATCTCCCGGGACTCCCGTGTGGTCGCACGGCGGCATCGTCTGCACGGGAGAGACGTACAAGGACCACGTCAAGATGACGTTTGCCAAGGGAGCTGTGTTGCCCGACCCTTCCCGTCTCTTCAACTCTAGCCTCGAAGGGAATGTCAGGCGCGCCATCGACATCCACGAAGGCGAAAACATCAATGAGGCGGCCTTGAAGGAACTCATCCGGGCTGCCGTGGCGCTCAATCTTTCCGGCAAGAACAAGCCCAACGTCAAATCGAAGTCCAAGCCGCAGTCCCGACGCATGGGCAGCAAGCGCGGCGAGTAGCTTCATCGTGGGTTCCGGGCCTTTTCGATGCACAACGAAACCGACCTCTTCGCGCGCTACCCAAGCCTGAGCCGCCGGGTTGTGCTTGTCACGGGCGGCGCCAGCGGCATTGGCGAAGCCGTTGTAGAAGCCTTCGCGCGGCAAAACGCAAGGGTGGCTTTCCTCGACATTCAAAGGGTGGCTGCGGAGACTTTGATTCGCCGCATCAACGAAGCGGGCTGTCCGGCCCCTGTGTTCATCGAATGCGACCTGACCGACACCGCGGCATCGCAGGCCGCGATTTCCCAGATAATGAAAGCGTTGGGCGATGTCGATGTACTCGTGAACAATGCCGGCAACGATACCCGTCACGCTATCGAAGAAGTGACTCCGGACTTGTGGGACCAGCTGATCGCGGTCAACCTGAAACAGCAATTCTTCATAGCGCAAAGCGTTATCCCGAGTATGCGCAGGCTCGGTCGCGGCTCCATCATCAACCTGAGTTCTATCGCGTGGGCCATCCCGTCCACCAGCGTGCCCGTCTACGTCACGGCAAAGGCCGCGATCGTCGGCATGACACGCACGCTGGCGCACGAGTTGGGGCTCCACAACATTCGCGTGAACTGCGTGATGCCCGGATGCATCTGGACCGAACGTCAGCGACGGCTGTGGTTCACCGACGCCTACAAGGCCGAGATGCTGGAACGCCAGGCGTTGAAACGCCTTCTTCAACCGCATGAAGTCGCCC
>JBPYDQ010000204.1:0-2663 GCA_051986135.1 Terriglobales bacterium
CGCTGTTTCGTTCTGATCCGCGGCGATGACTACATCGGATGCGTGAGGGTCCACCAGGTTGAGTTCTACGGCACGGTGCGCGCGACGCATCACGATGCAATGCTCGAGGCGCGCAAGCTCGCCACGATTCTGCGCGACGAGCACGTAATCACGGGGTGCTCGTGTCAGTGTCTACCGAAAGCATCGTGATCCCAACGTACCGCGGCGGCGTCGCGAGGCGCGCGACGACGGTCCCGACGATAAGGGGGTCGAACCGAAGCGCCCGATAAGCAGGCACCAGCCATTCACGGCCCGCTCCAACAATCGATCGGTGTTAGAACCAAGATTTTCTTTAGCGAACGAGTACCGCGGCGCTGCTTCCCAGGGAGCTGATGGAATGGGTGTCGTTACCTCCGCCGCGGACGACAGAATGTGACCTTCAGTAGGTTGTTGGCACCCAGGTCTGCTTCGACTTCTTGGGCCGCTTGTAGCCGGTATCTGCCTGGCGGGGCGGCAGTTCGAGCTCGATCGGCCGGAGGTCCTTGTACGCGATCTGCTGCAGCAGGTGCCGAATGCAGTTTAGCCGCGCCCGCTTCTTGTTGTCAGCGTCGACAATGTACCAGGGTGTCTTCTTGCGGTCGGTGTACTCGAGCATTACGTCCTTGGCCTTGGAATACTCGACCCAGTGCTTGCGCGCCTCGAGGTCCAGCGGGCTCAGCTTCCAGCGCTTGAAGGGGTTGTGCATGCGCTCCACGAACCGCCGTTCCTGTTCCTCGTCGTTGACCGAGAACCAATACTTAGTCAAGTGGATCCCCGAACGGACCAACATTTCCTCAAACAGCGGGCAGGCGCGCAGGAACTCCCAGTATTCCTCGTCGGTGCAGAAGCCCATGACCCGTTCGACACAGGCGCGGTTGTACCAGCTGCGATCAAACAGAACGATCTCGCCGGCCGCTGGCAGATGCTGGACGTAACGCTGGAAGTACCACTGCGAGCGCTCGCGCTCGGTCGGCGTGCCGAGCGCGACGACGCGGCAGACACGCGGATTGAGGCTCTGGGTGATGCGCTTGATGACACCGCCCTTGCCGGCCGCGTCGCGGCCCTCGAACAGCACGCACACTCTCAGGCCCTGCAGCCGCACCCACTCCTGCATCTTGAGGAGCTCGAACTGCAGCCGCACGAGCTCGTCGACGTACTTATAGTCTTTCGGCGGACGGTCCGGCGGCTTGCCGTCGCCGACGATGCGCCAGCGCCGCTCGGCAGCAGCCAGCTCGATCGCATTGCGGTGGATCTCGCCCCTCGGTTCCTCGACCTGGTTCTCGCCGTTACGTTTGGATTTTTTCATGGCCCAATCGCCTCATGAGAACGATTCAGCTCGCCGTCTTGCAAAGCGTAACTAAAGAATACCGGCCGCCTGGCTTGGCGTCTCCGCCTCCCAGCAAAGGATCTAGGCGCACGGCAGTGCCAATATCCTCCAGGAGCAGCAAACTGCGCGATGCCACAACTGCTGCTGCATAGTTTATATCGCAAGCTTCGTCCGAGCAGCACCGGAGGCTTGAAACGAAAAGCTACTACTCCGCCCCCAGGACGCAAGCTTCCTAATTTCTTATGATGATACGGTGCCTGGCGAAGGTCTTCTGAAGGCAAAGCCGCTGCTCCCGTTGGTGCAAGGGTCTGCCGCTGGATGGCCGCGCTCGCGATGCAGGAACTGCCGCCGCCACGTTAGATCTGCTTCGACTTCTACGCCCCGGGTGTTAACTCAAGGTGCCCGTACTGCACCCATGTTAGCGCGAGGAGTCTCGGCTTAGAGCGGGAGCATCACGGACGGCTCCAACCTGCGTGGAAAGATGATGCAGCCGCTCCGATCCTACATACATGCGCAAGGCGTGGCCTCCGCCATCATCAATGCCGTGCTCAATCCCGCGATTACCTGGCTCGGCAACCGGCGGATGGCATTCGTACCGCTCTCCGGAGACAACAGCATCATCGTAGATATCGCCGTGACGTCGATCGTGCTGTCACTACTGGTATCCCTGTTTGTCACACCGGCTGCGCAACGCGAGGTACGCGCCGGTCGGCTCCCAGGGAGCGAAACGGTTTTCGCCGAGAGTCGCGTGCTCGTGCACTTGCCAAGCAAAGCTTGGTCTTTCGGGCTGCTGATCGGAGTTGTCGCCGCCGCTGTCATCACCCTACTCCTGTTCGCGACGTTGCGTGCGCTAGGGTTTGACGGGCTTTCTTTTGCCGGATTCACCATCCTCAAAGCCGTGTACACGGCGGCTCTAGGGTTCGCCGTCACACGCTGGGCCATCATCCGGCAAGTGCTTCACTGCCGCGCCACCTCGGCAAATAGCGTCTGACCGCAGCGACAGTAGCCAAGGCGCGAAATTCAAGGAAGGGATTGTGGTTCAGGTTGAGTCACTCACTGGATTAGACATTTCCTGAGGTACATCGGGACCGATCTCACCGGCTGTACTAGATTGAGGGGTACCTCAGTTCTCAACAGTCGCCGGCGAAGGAGACGCGGAACATGAGTGCCGATTTTGAGCAAATGTTTGGGCCGATCGTGGGGAGGGGTGCGCAAGCCGCAGTGTATGCAAAGGGGGAGTACGCGGTGAAACTGTATCGCGAGGGATATCCAAAGAGAAACGTTTTCAGTGAAGCGTACATGATGGCGAATCTGGAGC
>JBPYDQ010000205.1:0-2844 GCA_051986135.1 Terriglobales bacterium
CGCGTATCTCGAAATGCCTGATGCCAAAGGTTTCTAACAGACTTTGTTCACCAAGTGGGCTGTTAAAACTCAAGGAAGCGAGATAGAGGTTGGGGCTGTCAAAATGCCAAAGAACTGCATTAGGTACGGTCCCGGGTCCGATTTCTATTATTTGTTCGCTATTCGCCGCAACCGAGTGTGAGGCATGCAAGGGTGTTATCGCTCGACCCGGACTTTCCTTGGGCCGGAAGCTGGCGTGTAGATCGAATGGTTGCGGCTTGGATGTAGTGTTGCGGACGAAAGCACGCAGTCTGATCTCTGCACTGCTCTCCGCAAGTTTAGGTACGGCGTCGATCTCAACCCGCTCTATGTATACCTGAGGCGTAATCAGCAGGTTTACATGCCGGATGATGCCTCCATCGTCAGCCCAGTCATAACTCCTGTTACGTGGAAGCATCCGGTCTGCGGGGCGATTGTCCACGCGGACAAGGAGAGTGTTCTCCTCGCCAAAATGAAGATTGGGCGAAAGATCCACGGTGAATGCCGTATATCCTTTTCCAATATGCTGGCCGACGAGCTTGCCGTTCAGAAAAACATGGGCAGTGTGTGTCACCGCCTCGAATTCGACGCGCACATGCACGGACTTCCAGGAATCTAGAGCCACGAGGTTGCATCGATACCAGGCGACTCCGGAGAACTCGGGTACTCCTTTCAAGGTTTGCCATGTGTGAGGGACTTGGATAGGCTCCCACGGACTTGTCTTGTCATCGATAGCGGGAGGCTTCATGGAAGCAACCGGATCGAGGCGAAACGACCATCCGTCGCAAAGAGAAAATGAATTGAAAGCTTCTTCGGCCGCTTCGCTGGCGCCTTCAGCCGCTGCGGCTGCCTGTGGGGCCATAAGCGCTGCACTACTCAGAGTAAGAGACTGTAAGAATTTTCGCCTGGATTGCACTGAAGGGCCCCCATGTTGCCGATTTAGCAAAGCCGCAGTCCCGTTAGGTATCACTGTACAAGCGTTATCTTCTGCTCTAAACGAGCACGTGCTAATGGATCGCGCCGAGCCGCGCCGGTTGAATCGACCAAATGGTAGCGCACGTACGGAACATCATGGCATCAAAGAATGAACCGATATTCAGATGGTGAAGGTGAATATGATTTATGCCTCCAAGATCAGGGCCTTGTCTCGGGATTATTCGAAGAGGCGGGTTCTTTCCCCCTCGTCGGGCTAATAGTTCTTCACCCCTGCCTGGCTTCACAGGGCTCCGTCGACCGTGAAAGAATTCATTGGAGATCACGCTCCGGGCGCGAGAGGCTTGCCACACCACTTGGGCGATAGACCGCTTGGTACACCCTCAAGCACTTGTCAGCGTTCTCGGCGAACACTGTCGCCTCCCATATATGCCAGCTGGTACAATGCCGCGCACAGTCTGACCGGCTGACGGTCGAGACCTGATGATCTCAGCTCGTGCGAATCAAGTGCGCGTGCCTAATCCATGGATGACACAGGCCAGGGGAAACTAAGTTTCATTCGCGCTTAGGCATGCTTGCAACCGGGGGTATTACTGGTTGTTCTTCTTCTGCGCAACTCTCTGCGCCGGCCGGCAGGCCGAGCTCCCAGTACGGATGTGGGAAGATTCGCAGATCATCCCTACTTCGGTGGAGGGTCTTCCAGACCCCAACCCCCCGTTTGACCTGTTCAACACCGGGCGATTCTACAACTATCCATACAGCTTGCGACACAATCTCATCGATCGTCGCGAGCCGAAGAGCTGGAGAACCCTGAACCTCGAGAACGAATACTTGAAGTGCACAGTTCTTCCCGACCTGGGCGGCCACTTGTACACCTGCATCGACAAGATCAACGGGGCGTTGATGTTCTACGCGAACCCGAGCATCAAGTTTGCCCGCATTGCGTATCGAGGGATGTGGGCAGCGCTTGGCATTGAGTTCAATTTCCCCGTGTCACATAACTGGGTGACGGCTTCACCTGTCGACTACGCCATGACTCAAGGAGAAGATGGCAGTGCTTCCATTTGGGTCGGCAACATCGATAGGGTTTATGGTATGCAGTGGCGGGTGCAACTTACACTTCGCCCCGGCCAGGCTTCGCTCGAACAAAAGACCACCCTCTACAATCGTAGCGATGTGCGCAACCGCTTTTACTGGTGGACCAATGCTGCGCTCCAGGTGTGGGACGACAGCC
This sequence comes from Terriglobales bacterium, assembly GCA_051986135.1. Lineage (GTDB taxonomy): Bacteria > Acidobacteriota > Terriglobia > Terriglobales > Acidobacteriaceae > Gp1-AA122. The sequence continues at coordinate 2,186 of JBPYDQ010000205.1, forward strand.
GCATTTTGTACCCAATGCAATTTACAGCGGGCCACGGCTTCGCCGATATCGACACCTGGCCGGTAACCTCCCAAGGCATCGACCTGAGCCTAGTTGGCAATCAAACCTCGGGTTATGTTTCGCGGTTCAGCTACGGCAGCCGCGAGCCCTACATGGCTGTTTATCACCCACAGACTCATTCCGGCGTTGTCCACTACTCCAGCCCGCTTGATTTGCCCGCCAAAAAAGTTTGGTCGTGGGGTAAGGACGATGAGGGTCTGGACTGGCGCACTGCGCTTTCAGACAACGACAGTGCTTACGTCGAAATCCAGGCCGGTCTGTTCAGAGACCAGGAAACATACGGGTTCCTTGAGCCGCAGGAGACAGTCTCCTTCAACGAAACGTGGATTCCGATACGCGAGCTTGGCGGGGTCTCGCGTGCCACTGCTCATGCGGCGCTCAATCTGACTCGCGACACCAGCAAGGATGCAAGTGGCCGCACCGTCGCACTGACCGTGCTCCTCAACCTCGCCAGAACATTTCCCGATGCTTCGGTCGAGGTAACCGGCGGAGGGCGCGTCGTCGCCAAGGACCGGGGTTCTCTCTCCCCGGCGAAGACTTACAGCAGAACCTTCGTTGGATTGCCCTCCGAACTCCGCTACACCGTTGAAGTGCGCGAT
>JBPYDQ010000206.1:0-4181 GCA_051986135.1 Terriglobales bacterium
GGAGATGTCATCCTCTTGCACGATGGCGGACACGAGCGCCTGGGAGTGGATCGTTCGCCGACCGTAGCTGCGACCGAACGCGTAATCGCCCGCTGCAAACGAGAAGGCTATGAGTTCGTAACTGTTCCGGAGATGATCGAAACTGTCTAGCGACCCAGGCAGGGAGTCGCATACCAGAATACGGGCTACGCGTGCGCCAGGGCGAAGGCTTGCCTTGCAGCCGTAATGGTGGCCGTAATGTCCTGGTGCGTATGCGCAGCACTCAGGAACGCGGCTTCGAACTGTGACGGCGGCAAATATACCCCGTTATCGAGCATGCTCCGGAAAAAGCGGCCGAAGGCTTGGGTATCCGATCTTGACGCCGTATTCCAGTCGGTAACCGGGCCAGGCGTGAAAAACCAGGTAAACATCGAACCGACTCGGTTGTAAGAGATGGGAACGCCGGCATCGGTGGCCGCAGCTGAGACGCCGCGCACAAGTTCGGCGCTGAGTTTATCGAGCTGACGGTATATCTCCCGGTGCCTGCGAAGATAAGAGACCGCGGCGTAGCCCGCAGCCATCGCCAGCGGATTTCCCGACAGCGTGCCAGCCTGATACATGGGACCGAGCGGCGCGACCAGGTCCATGATCTCCGACGGACCACCATAGGCGCCCACGGGCAGGCCGCCGCCAATAATCTTGCCCAGCGTGGTCAGATCGGGAGCGATCGAGTAAAGCTCCTGCGCGCCACCAAACGCCAGGCGGAAACCTGTCATGACTTCATCGAAAATCAACAGGGTTCCATTATTTTTGGTAATCGCTCGCAACTCCTCGAGATAGCCAGGCGCCGGGGGTACGCAACCCATGTTGCCGACCACGGGCTCGACAATCACGCAGGCGATTTGTTGCTTGCGCTTTGAGAAGGCTTTTTCCAGCGCATCCACATCGTTGAAGGGTAGGGCGAGGGTGAACTGGGTGAATTCCTCGGGAACACCCGCGGAACCAGGAATTCCTAAGGTAGCAATTCCGGATCCGGCTTTCACCAGGAGCGCGTCGGCATGGCCATGATAACAACCTTCAAACTTCACGATGTACTTGCGCCGGGTATAGGCGCGGGCGAGACGGATCGCAGACATGGTGGCTTCCGTCCCGGAATTGACGAAGCGTACTTTCTCGATACCGGGGAAGGCAGAGAGAACAAGTTCGGCAAGATCGGCCTCGGCGGGGGTGGAAGCCCCAAACCCGGTGCCATGGCGAGTGGCCGCGATGACGGCCTCGGCCACAGCTGGATTGGCGTGTCCCAGAATTAGCGGGCCCCAGGAGCCGATGTAATCGATGTACTCGTTATCATCAGCATCCCATAGATGCGAGCCTTCCCCACGGACAACGAATAGAGGTTCGCCACCAACTGCCTGAAACGCGCGGACCGGAGAGTTCACTCCGCCGGGAATAAAGTTTTCGGCGCGGGCTTGCAGTTTGCGGGATTGTTCCAGCTTGCGGGACATGAGTTCCTCCGGCTTTCGGCGCGCGGGCACTCGAATGTAAAACTATAGCAGCCAGGGGCAGCGCCGGGGCAAAACGGGACCAACACGGCAGCAAGCAAAGCGGGGATCCCTACGGGGAACCCCGTAGGAAGTTCGGCCGGTCGCCTTTGAATTCACGGGACTTTAACAATTCTGCAACGGTGCTGAAATATCGCTTCGGTACTCTTCGAGAAGTGACGTGCCCTTCTAACCGGGAGGGTGAGGACAGCTTCGGGGGCTCCGGGCTGTCCTAACTTTTTGCCACTATTCGTCTTGGCCCAAGCCGCCTGAGCCGGATCTTTTCGGAAGAAGTATTAGGACAGCCCAGCACCGTATATATCGAAATTTAAAGGTAGAAGAGGACCCCGCCAGGCGCCGCCCGAATCTAGTGCCTGGCGTTTTCCAAAGAAGCCCGGGGCCCGTACGACTCGATGGTCGGCGTTGTCCTCCCTGGCAGTTCATTTCCGCATCTTCTACTCCTCATGAATGAACCAGAGTGGCGCACCAGACATTCGCGAGCTCGCCTGGGTGTAGCCTCGCCATGCTGATGGCATCTGTGATCTGAATGATCTCTCGACCACGTTCCACTTCAGTGGTCGATCGCGGTGATAATTGCCGTAGAAACAGATGAAGAGACGGGACAATGCTCGACAGGTTACGGACTGGCGGCGAGGTCTCGCCTGTTCTCTGATATGTCTTTGTCTAGCTGCGCCTGTCGCGTACTGCCAGCAGGCAGACCGAGACGCTAGCTCGTCCGATCAGTCGAGCAATGCCCAGGCGGGTACACCTGAAGGTCCGTCAACTACTCTGTTTCCGCCTCTGCCACTGCACAGCGAGCGCTACTGGGTTTCGGCGCAGGACAACATCGTCTTTCAGTACAAGCCCTCGTTCCCGGCCAAATACAGTGGGCTGAACAGCCTGCGCGCGCACGAGGAAACTGCCACTTCCAACCTGGGAACTCTGTATCTCGGATACGCCCCTCGCAAGGATCTAGAACTCTACCTTGATATCGAGAGCGCCAGCGGCGGCGGTCTTAGCGATGCACTTGGATTGGCAGGATTCACCAATGTCGACGTTGTGCGCAATCCGCAACTGGGAGTGGCTCCTTACATCGCCCAGGGTTTTGTGCGTGGGATCGTGCCTTTGAGCAAGGAGATAGTCGAAGCCGAGCGCGGACCAATATCGCTCGATTCCCACCTGCCGGCGCGCCGCCTGATGTTTTACCTGGGCAAGTTCAGTTTGGTGGACTTTTTTGATGTGAATTTCGGCAGTGGAGACAGCCGCTCGCAATTTCTTAATTGGACGGTGGTAAACAACGGTGCCTTTGACTACGCGGCCGATACGCGTGGGTATACGGTCGGCACCGTGGTCGAGTACGACGATCGCAATTGGACGTTTCGCTTCGCCCTAACGCTCATGCCTACAGTCGCCAACGGGATCCAGTACGAGTGGAATCTTAGTAAGGCGCGAGCCGAGAATTACGAACTTGAATTACATCCGACGTTCTTCAGGCAACAAGGCACGGTGATCCGGTTACTTGGGTTCGTAAATCACGCCAACATGGGCGTTTATCAGCAGGCGATCAATAATTTTCTAATGGGCAAGACCCAACATCCGGATATCACAGCCCATCCGCCTCATACCACGGTCAAATACGGTTTTGGACTAAACCTGGAGCAGCACCTGAGCCGGGTGATCACCCTATTCGCTCGAATAGGCTGGAACGAGGGTCAACATGAGTCATTTGTGTATACCGAAGTGGATCAAACCGTGCTGGGCGGGGCTGATCTGGCGGGAGAGTTGTGGGGCCGCAAGCTGGACAAGTTGGGCGCTGCCTTCGTGTCCAACGGCATATCGGCCGTACACCAGAAATACCTGGCCCTGGGAGGACATGGATTCCTGCTGGGAGACGGGGCTTTGACCTATGGCCGCGAGAACATCTTCGAAGCGTACTACACTGCGCACCTGTGGCGGGGGATCTTCGCCGGCCCGGACCTGCAGCACATTACCAACCCAGGGTATAACCGCGACCGTGGACCAGTCTGGGTTCCGGGTTTGCGAATACATCTGGATTTTTAGCGTGGCCCAGTCGGGTATCACAGCCGCTCGGAAGTTCGAGATCACATCGCCATCCACCAGATTGCTCATTTTTGAGGCTTGTCCGCCGTTACCTCGGGCAGTTTTCGCCAACCGGATTACAACTCGGTCATCGCGGCTATCTCGGTGATTCGTCCGGCGTAATGTCGGCAGGGACATCTGGCTTATCCGCGCCGCGTCACCCCTGGTTGGGGGTCTCACGATAGCTGGCAACCCCGGAGTGCGGCCTCATATGGCCTTTGGCCTCTAGGCTTCAATAAAGCGAAGGTCGTCGCTTTCCGAAGAAGTAGGTCCAGCCAGGCAAGCTGCAAAATACCATATCGCTCACTACCGGAGGGTTCTGAAAGAAGATTTCAAAAGAACTTACCGTCGTGAACCCGGTGGGCGATCTTTACGCCCGTCTTGGCCAGCGCCAAGAAGGCTGCAATTGCTGTCGCAGCATTGGGATGCCAATGCCGAACAGGGCTTCATCGTCAAACCCATCGCAATATATAAAAAGCCCGCCAAGAGCAGGCCTTCCCCTGGAAGGCATATCTTGAAGTTGGCTGAGCAGTATACGCCAGCAGGGGCTCTCCAACGATC
>JBPYDQ010000207.1:0-7564 GCA_051986135.1 Terriglobales bacterium
CCAGGCATGAACGGCACCATTTGGCTTTTATAGTTCACCAACTCGGTAACGATCTGAGGCTTCATCCGCTTATCTACCCGCGCTAATTCGGGTGCAAGCGCCGCCAGGGGACAGCCGCGCTCGGGGTGTTCGCACATCTCGGGGCGCAGGTAGGTTTTCACGATTGCTTTCCACGCCTCGCCAGGGGGCGACTGTTCGGCGGCCCGAACCAGGGTCTCGGTAAATTCCCGGAAAGCCTCACTCAGTGATTCCACGAGCAGGTCGTCCTTGCTCCTGAAATGCTTGTAAAAGCCTCCGTGCGTCAGACCTGTGTCCCGCATAACAGCTGACACCGCCGCTCCGCTCAAACCTTCGGCGCGAACCCGCTCGGAAGCGTCTTCCACAATCTTCTGATGGATCTTGGCTTTATGCCCTGGCTGGTAACGCATGATTATAAGATGCTGCGAATCATCCCAAGGTGCAACAACAAAGAGCCCCTCTGACTCGTGCAAAAACAAATCCGAATCTATAGGATTATATTAATCATCCTATAGCTCGGTTAGCGAAGCAATGGAGAGCTTATGAAATCTGTTCGTTTGCGCATCGGATTTTTGCTGTGCGTTCCTCCTGATTGCTGCGGCCTTTGTCGGTCTTCGCAGCAATGACCAGCGCTCGGTATGCACTCTTTCCCGTCCCCGGCAGACCTTTCCAATATGTGGGAGTTGGCGCCACAGAAACCAAAGCAAGGCAATATTCTTGCTCTGATCAGCCTGCCATTGGTCGGAATCTTGTACCTTCTGAACTTCGCCCGGGTCTTCTGGGCCGATTTGGGCTACGGTTTCGCCGTAGGCATTCTCGGACCGATTGCTCTATTCAGGGCGCTCGCGCGCGCCTGAGCCGCCGCTAGACACTTCACCGGTATTTCAGAAACAAACCGAAGCTGAAGAACAATCCGCCCATGATCATGAACATCAGTCCTTGCGGCCGATATAATCCCGCCCCGTGGGCTGTGCCCACAGGGGACGAGATCAGGATGTAAATTTGCCAACACAGCACCCACGCTACGAAAACAGCAATGCTAGTAAGTAGCACGCGAACCCAAGTCATGAGGTCTCCTCCCTTAGGGATGAAACGTGCAATCAGGCTTCGGACCAGGATCGCTATTGTAGCGTTTGCCCGGAAAAAAATAGTGTCTACAACATCAATGCCCGGCGCGATCAGGGGTAGCCACGGGTCAAATCGCGATCACCTGCAATTCATAATTGGTGGACGGCTGGCGTAGTGCATACGCACATCAGTTGTAAGATAAACTTCGGGAACTTACAATGTTTCCCCCTCAGAGATCACCCAAGCGCAACGAGTCGGAAAAAGCAGCCCCTTGCGAAGCGTTTCCAGAATGGTGCCCTTATTGTCATTCTTCTGCCCTTTATCCTGCCGTTGGCGTTATTTTCGATCGTATTGTTTCTGCTGTACACGGCAACGCTTTACCTGCTCATTTGGGCGCTCTGGCTGCCGTCTGGAAAGGACACCCTATTCGTGCATTCCGACAGCCCGATATGGCATGACTACTTGAGCACGCAAGTATTGCTGTTAGTGCAGGACCGCGCTGTGGTGCTCAACTGGTCAGACAGGAAGAAATGGCGGTGGTCACAATCCGTTGCTGCCTTCCATCGTTTCGGAGGTGGTCGCGACTTTAATCCGCTCTTCATATTATTTCGGCCTTTTCACACCGCCCGAGTGTTTCGCTTCTGGACGGCTTTCAAAGACGCGAAGCATGGTTATAGCGAGCCCTTAGAGAGGCTCCGGCGGGATTTGGTATCAGCTCTGCACACTCGCAGATCTTAATCGCGCATAACGGGTCGACAAGCAGAAGTGATTTCAGAAGGTGTCAGCCGACCTTCGAGAAGTCCCATTCTGTGTTATCTACAGCCCCGTGCGGTTTTCGCTTTCAAAAATGTCGGTGCGAACACGAGCTAGAAAGAAGCTCTTAAGAAAGCTCTTGACAGAATATCCGCTACTGATGTATCTGTAGTTGATATAGTATGCCTTCTGCCGACCGCGTTCCGGATGATCTACAACACCTGCTCCCGCTGACTCCAGCGGTGTTTTTTATTCTGTTCGCGTTGGCAGATGGAGAGAAGCACGGCTACGCAATTATGCAGAGCGTCTCCCGAATTTCTGACAACCATTTCCGTATGGGCCCGGGTACGCTCTATACGACAATCCAGAGATTATTAGATTTGGATTTGATTGAAGAAACGGAAAGCGCCGGCCGTCGACCCGACCACGAAAGCCGGAGGCGATATTACAAGCTGACCCGCACGGGAAAGACAATCCTGGCTGCCGATATCAACCGGATGGAATCTGTGGTGCGCTTGGCACGTGACAAGAAGTTGGTGCCGAAAACATCGGCGTGATCTTATGACTAGCGCTGTTCGAGTGAGTTGCGCTCTCTACAAAATGCTCTTGTTCACGTACCCAAGCGATTTTCGTCTGCGGTTCGAAAGCGAGATGGTAATCACATTTTCTGATCTGATCTGCGGGGAATGGAAACACAAAGGTTTGCTGGGAGTCGCGCGAGTCTGGCGGTCCGCAGTCGGGGAAGTGTTTTCTGTGGCTGTACCACTTCAACTGCGAAGCCCGATTGTGATTGCGACGTCATTATCTTTGCTTTTGTCGATTGTAGCGGTATTTGACGCAATGACGCATGTTTGCAACGGCAAATAGTTTCACTGGTTGAAAATTTGCTCGCCGTCATGGGCTCAATCGCTCGTGTCTCGATGAAAGAGCACGCAAATACGTCCGGACTGATGGACCAGCGACGCCAGTTCCGGTTCCGGCGCGTCTTCAAATGGCTCATCATCTCAGTCGGCCTGATTGTCGCCGCCGGCGCGGTGTTTCAATTCTCGATGGCGCAATGGGATAGCCATCGCTATCCTGCCCCTGGCAAACTCGTGGATATTGGTGGCCTGCAACTTCACATTAACTGCACAGGCGTGGGGAGTCCCACTGTCATCTTGGAGGCAGGTCCAAATGACTCCTCTGTTATTTGGCAACTGGTTCAACCGCAGATCAGCAAGATTACCCGCGTATGTTCCTACGATCGCGCTGGCTTTGGTTGGAGTGACGCGCCCAATGAGCCGCGCAGTAGTTTGAATATTGCCAACGAACTGGCCCGGCTGCTCACCCGTGCTGCGGTGCCTGGCCCTTACGTTCTGATCGGGCACGACTTCGGCACACTCGATCTGCGTGTGTTCACCGCTCGACACCGCCAGGAAGTCGCGGGCATGGTGTTTGTCGATTCAGTCCATCCCGACATACACAATCGACCGCCGTTCAACGTCGCCGCTCAGTCCACCGTCGCGAAGTTTTATTACCGCGTTATCCCTTGGACTGTGCCCCTGGGGTTGCCGCGAATTCTAGGCTGGTGTCGCGGCAATTTCATCTTCCCCAATCAGCCGAAGGAATGGGCTGAGCTGGCGCCCGAAGCAGCTGCTCAATATTGTCGACTGCAATCCTGGCGCGCCGAGCAGGCACAAGTAACAGATGAGACTGGCTCCTTTTACGCAAACACGGGCCCGCTCGGCGATATGCCGCTTATCGTGCTCTCTCACGATCCGCAGGTTAATGATTTCGGGGGGTTTTTTTCTCCCGCTGATTTGATCAAGGCGGAGCGGTCATGGATGGAGATGCAGGGCGAATTGCGACGTCTCTCATCAAGAAGTCAATGGATTGTTGCCGAAGGAAGTCCCCACTGGATCCAAATCTATCGTCCTAACTTAGTCGCCGCCACAGTTCAAGAAATCGTCAACGATGCCCGTGGGACCGCGCCATTTCAAGCTGACGCAGAGACAGAGTACAAGTAAACCGACGTGATAAGGAAGACTGTGAAAAAGACATTCCTTGTGCCAATCGTATTTTTCGTCCTCCCCGCCAGCATGGTGCATCACCCTGCAACCTTCGCGGTTGATCGCGCTTCCGCATTTGGGCAATCGCAGCAACCTGAGGACGAAGGCAGTCCGGCTCATATCGCACGCATCGAAAACGACCTGCCTCCCGCAGTTGTCATCAAGGGCCAAGCAGTTCGCAGTATGAAACTCAGCGAGCGCATGCAGTTCTACAAAGTTCCGGGCTTAAGCGTCGCGTTCTTCGATCACGGAAAGATTTTCTGGACGCGCGCATACGGACTGGCTGACGTGGCCACAAGATCACCTGTAACTTCGGAAACTCTGTTTCAAGCGGCATCGATCAGTAAGCCGGGGAGCGCGCTGGCGGCACTGCATCTGGTGCAGGAAGGTAAGCTAAGCCTGGACGAAAACGTGAACGACAAATTGCACACGTGGAAAGTCTCGGAGAACCAGTTCACCGCACAGGAAAAGGTCACGCTTCGGCAGATTCTAAGCCACAGCGCCGGACTGAACGTCCAGGGCTTGCCCGGTTACGCTTCCGGCGAGCCTCTCCCCACCGTCATGCAAATCTTGAATGGCGAAAAACCGGCAAACACTGACCCAATTCTAGTTGATGTGGTGCCCGGGACGATTTGGCGGTACTCGGGAGGCGGGTACGTCGTCCTGCAGACGCTCATGGGCGATGTTACGGGCAAACCTTTCCCGGAACTTATGAATGAGCTAGTCTTGCGACCCGCAGGAATGACGCACAGCACGTACGAAGAGCCGCTACCGAAAAAGCTGTGGCCCTATGCCGCTACGCCTTATGACGAGAACGGAGAACCCTTAAAGGCCGGCTGGCATATCTACCCGGAGATGGCGCCTGCTGGGCTTTGGGCTACTCCGTCGGATCTTGCGCAAATGGCCATTGAGGTTCAAGAGGAATACGCCGGAAAATCAAGCAAGATCCTTTCGCAGCAGATGGTCCGCGAGATGCTCACGCGGCAGAAAGATGATTGGGGACTCGGGTTCGCGCTGCCGCAAGGTCACAAGCTGAGATTTGCACACGGTGGGCAGAACGCAGGGTACCGTTGCGATTTAGAGGCTTACGCCGGCATGGGGCCTGGCTTGGCAGTGATGACGAACGCAGATGGCGGCGAATTTCTCATTCAGGAATTGCTTCGAGCGGTTGCGAAGGAATACTCCTGGCCCGATTTGCAGCCTGTCGAACATGCAGTGGCGAAGATCGACCCTGCCATCCTCAGCGCATACACCGGGATTTATGAAGACACGAACGCAGGCAGGATAACGGTTTCGATGAAGAACAATACTCTCTACTCTCAAGCGGATCCACTTGGTCCTGAGCCGCAGGAACTGTATCCCGAATCGAGCACGGAGTTCTTTATTCTCTCGAACGACGTAACTTTGAGGTTTGAAAAAGACGAGAAAGGAAAGGTGTCGAAGGTCATTGTCCATGCCTTCAGACATAGTTTCGAAGTGAAGAAAATACAGTAGGACCTCAATCAACCATTCGCGACTGGTCGGCCACTCGGAAACTGGGACGTCCTCGTAGTTGACGTAACATCGCCTCCCTCGGAGCCAGACACACCCACAGACTAGGGGCGAACAGACGGCGCCCACTTGCGAGAACGCCTGTTCGCGGAAGTTACGCGACCACTGACGTGTTGCTGTATTCTCCGGTTATGAAAACTCCGTGCGGCACCACACTTTGAGAAATGTCGTGGCTTGTGCTGTTCTTGGGTTGACGACCACTTCACTGATAGGATTTGCATGGCCGGGGCAGGGCGGCTCCGCTCAGCAGAAACAAGCGTCCAGCGCGGATCCTACCGTTTACCGCGTGGGCGGTGACGTCAAAGCTCCGCGTCCGGTTTATACGCCTCTGCCGAGGCCTCCCGCAAGGACCGATAAACAAAGAAAGGTGGTGCTGTCATTCGTTGTAACACCGGATGGAGGAGTGCGAGACATAAAGGTCGTAAAGTACTTCAAGGCAGATTTTGACAGTGTCGCAGTTAATACCGTAGCAAGGTGGAGATTTGAGCCCGCGACGAAGGCGGGTAAGGCTGTTGCGGTGCGCCTTGAGACAGAAATCAAGTTCACGCCGCAACAGCCGCCGCGAAATCTTGATAACGCTCACTGACCCACTTTGGCGAAATTTGCGTCATCGCCTGATTTCGTCAGTCATTGTCGTGTTAACGTATTTCTCCGATGGCTGAACCAGTTAAAAAAAAGCTTCGAGCTTCCACAATAATCGCAGCCGTAATCGCCGCCGTTTTATATGTTGTGGACGCCTTTGTTCTGTCTCTACCATTCTTCGCCTTGGTGTTGTTTGCCGTGGTGATGTTGTATTTTCTGCCAGCTACGCTGTGGGCTTTGCGTTCGAACCGTCGTATAGCAAGGTTGCGCGCCGCGAAGGCGGGTATTTATCTTTTGGCGGCCATTTCGATTTTTGTCACCCTCGGATTGCAAAACAGCATGGCAGATCGTAGAGCGGTGAAACTGGGGGACGCTTGTCTTGCCTATCGCACAAAGTACCATCATTACCCGAAAAATCTGGAGGCGCTTGTGCCAGAATTTATCCCGTCCGTTCCAGTGGCGAGATATGGACTCCTCGGGGGCGACCGCTTCAACTACTCCTCTCAGGAGGATGACCGGGAGCCAATGTTGTATTACGAAGCCATGCCGCCCTTTGGCCGTCGTTTCTATCATATGGAAAGCCGTAGTTGGGGATATCTCGATTGAAGAGAGACTTGTTTGGCCTATCAACAGGTCCTAACCGGACTGACGACTGTCAGATACGCGGAGTGCATAGTTGGCGAAACATCGCTATTAACTCGTAACCAGATGGTTACGAGTGTAAACACCAGGTTACGACAGTTTGCATGCTCGCGCTAATATCAATTCAAATACGATTCTTCATAGGGTCGAAGGAACCTGGTTTCACTCATGAAGTCAATGAGTCAATGGGACGACATCGCGAAGCCACTCATACAGGCTCCGGCGCACTCCTTCAGCAGAAGCTGCTCCCCTGAATTTACCGCCCGCCTATTTTGTCGCGCCTATGGAGCGGTTTTAGCCTAATCCGCCTGCGATCTTCACCGCCTCGGGCAAATTTCTCAGCCGTAGCATCGCGGCCACTCCCAGCACCGGGCCCAGTGCTAGCATCGCTAGTGCAAGGTGCCAACCCACTCGTTCCCGCATCACCGGCACAAGCCAAATTGTGATCACCGTCAAGGTAAAACCAATCGCGAGTTGCATGGTCAACGCAGTTCCCACATACGCCTGATCTCCTACCTCAGTCACCATCGTTGAAAACTGCGCCGAGTCCGCCACCACGGAAAATCCCCACACGACTCCCAGCACTAACACGGCCGCAACCGGCAACGCTCTCCATCCAATCACCAACGCGCACCCTCCCGACAAGATCATCGCTAACGCCGTCGTTCGCGTTCGTCCCCAACGGTCCGCAAGCTGCCCCGCGGCCCAGCAACCAACTGCGCCCGATCCAATTACCGCAAACGCACTAAACGCCGCATCTTTTTGAAACGTCGCGACAGCGTGCGCACGCAGCACATCCGCGCAAAACGCAGCGAACCAAGTCCACATCGCATACAGCTCCCACATGTGCCCGAAATATCCCAGCGTCGCGAGGCGCACCCCGCGATTGGCAAACGAAACAA
>JBPYDQ010000208.1:0-4312 GCA_051986135.1 Terriglobales bacterium
GGAATTACCTCAACTCCCGTGATCGATCCGTCGACCCTAACCATGTATTTGCTGGCGTTTACCAAGGAGAATGGCAGCTATGTGCAACGGCTGCATGCCTTGGACATCACAACGGGAAGAGACAAAATCGGCCCCGTCGAAATCATCGCATCGGTGAAGGGTACAGGCGCGGGGAACGATGGCGCGGGAAACATTCACTTTCAGCCAAAAATCCAACTGCAGCGCCCAGCGTTACTGCTGGCGAGGGGAGTGGTCTACCTCGGGTGGGGCTCATTCAACGATGTGGGTGCGTACCACGGCTGGGTGATGGGTTACAGCGCCGCGAGCCTCGCGCAGGTTGCTGTCTGGAACTCCACCCCCAATGGCGCGGCGGGATCGGTTTGGCAAGGCGGGAGTGGCCTGGCTCAAGACAGCGCCGGAAACCTCTGGCTGATGACCGGTAACGGCACCTTCGACGTAAATACGGGCGGTTTAGACTACGGCGACTCTATGGTCAAACTCACATTCATGAACCAGGTCCTGAAAATTAATTACTTCACTCCTTTCAACCAGCAGCAGCTGAGCAATTCGGACCAGGACTTAGGTTCAGGCGGCATCATGTTACTGCCTCCGCAGACCCCCCCAATTCCACCTCTGGCTATTGGAGCAGGAAAGGGGGGAACGATTTACTTGGTCAACCGCAACAACCCCGGGCATTTCCATCCCGGAGACGACAGTCAGATTGTCCAATCCATTCCTCACGGCGCAGGCATCGCCTCCCACAACAACAATTATTCGACACCCGCGTACTGGCAAGAGAATGTGTATTTTATCGGTAGCCTTGATGTTGTGCGACAGTACCCGATCAGTGGAGGCCACCTCGAAACGCCACCGATCATGGGAACTCACGTTTACGGTTTTCCCGGCGCGACTCCGGTAGTTTCCGCAAACCAGAACACTCACGGAATCGTTTGGGCGCTCGAGAGGATTCCCTTGGGAAATGCGATTCTGCATGCCTACGACGCGCAGAATGTTGCTCAAGAGCTTTACAACAGCGATCAGGCGGGAACGCGAGACCAATTTGGGGCGGTCGTCAAATTTGTTGTGCCAACGGTCGCGAATGGAAGAGTATACGTAGGCGCAAAAGGCAACCTGGTTGTCTTCGGACTTCGATAAGTCGGATCATGCGTTTGCTCGTGGAAACCTACAGCATCTTCGCTCGCGTCCCTTCCAGTTTGCAATCGTGATGGAATGGAGTAGTTTACGGCGTGCCATACAACTGTCTGTAGACACTGGCATTCCTCAAGATAGCTTGGACATACTCGCGCGTCTCAGTGAAAGGAATTGACTCGACAAATTCCTGCGGATCGCGGAAATTCCCCGTCGAAAGCCAGTCATTCACCCGATCATCCCCGGCGTTGTAAGCCGCCAGCGCATACTCGAACGATCCGAACCTGTTCACCTTGGTGCGAAAATATTTCGTGCCCAGCTGCAGGTTTACCGAGGGTGTCAGCAACTGGTTCGCGCGGAAGTGTCGCATTTTTTCCTCCCTTGCCACCAGCTTCCCTGTTTTCGGCAGCAGCTGCATCAGCCCGACTGCATTCTTGACGGAGACTGCTCCCGGATTGAATTCTGATTCCTGACGAATCAATGACGCCACCAGATAGGGATCCAGTTCATTGCGCATCGAAAATCTCTTTAACTCGGTCCAGTACGGCAGGGGAAACAGCGCCTCCCAGTAGGCTCGGGGCAAAGCCGGTAAGTCCAGGGCAAAATAATTCGGTACCGCGTGTTTCACCACTTCGATTTCGCGGTTGTACAGTTGGTTCTCCTCAAAGATGCGGGCGGTTTCCGGGGTCACCCAAGCGCCCTTCTCGGCCTCGGCTGCCGCCGCCTGCAATTCCCTTGCGGCTAAGTCCACCAGCCCACCGTTGGAAAGCAGACTTGCTTTCTGCACGCGCAGGTTATCCGCAGGGGCCTCGTCGTCGGCGATCTTCTGATTCAAATCAATGCCAGGAATCTTGTCGAGCAGGGCATAGTCTGGTGGATCGCCTCCATCGGGAAGCTTCTTCAATTCCTTGCGGGCAAGATCCGCGTAATAGTAATTGCGGAAGCGATCGGAGAGCTTCTGGAAGCAGGCCTGCGCCTTGGTCGTATCGCCGTCATCCTCGGCCAATCGCCCGCGCCAGTAAACCGCAGCGGGCACCTCGTTCGACGCCGGATACAGTGCGATCTGCTCTTCAAACTCCTTTTTTGCTTCGTCTTTGCGGCCTTGCCGCAGAGTGAGCCAAGCTGCCTTCCAGTGGGCGTAGGAAGCCCGGCCACCATTAGGAAATCTTTGCTGCAGCTCGCGGTAGGCATCAATGGCGTGATCGTAATCCCGCCGCAACAGATAAATATTCCCTTCGCTTAGCAGCGCCTGTTCCAACCAACGGCTATTAGGCGATTGCTGTCGCAGCTGTCCGACTACCGTCAGGAATCCGTTATCGTCATCGGAAGCGCGCGCCGCCTCCCCCAGCAAGTACAGCCTCTGCGCGCGCTGGTCATCGTTCAGACCGGGTAGCGATTCCAACAGATGCTTGGCGTCTTGGGCATGTCCACCGCGCATTTGTGCCCCGGCCATTGCCATGATGACATCGGGCCGCTCCGCCGGATTTACCTCATTGATCAGATCATGGTATTCGCGAGCGGCATCGGCGTAGCGTCGTCCTTTGGCTAGAAGATCGGCACGGCCCTTTCTCTCCTCCGCACTGAGGGGCGCGACCGCAGCGTTCGGCCCCAACTTTTTCAACTCTGCCGCCGCCAGATCCGCTTCGCCGGCCAGTGGCATACTCAGATAAATGTTGCGGAAAACTGTTGCCGCCTTGGCTGTTTCTCCCGCGGCTTCGTAGGCCCGGCCGAGGTTCCATTCCACGTCCACGCGCACCGGGTCACGATCCTGCTCCAGCAGTGCCACCGCCTCCTGTGGCCGGTGATCCTCAAGAAGAGCGTTGGCGTAGATCACGTGCACGTCGCGCATTATCAGTGAATCCGGGTACTTGTTCCCGAAATTGTTGAGTGTGCCGATTGCCTCGGCGGTTCGGCCCGTCTGCATGTAAGAGGTTCCGAGGTAATAGGTAACGTAGTCGCCGAGGTCGCCGGCGTGCACCTTAGCCCGATTCAGCGGATCAAGAGCTTTCGCGTAATCGTGATCGAGAATGTGGGCATATCCCACAACCAGCCAAGCCAGCGCGCCTGCGTCTTGCTTCGCGTGTCGTCTGGCATAGGCTTCGACACCCCCATAGGCCGCCGGCGTACGATCCTGCAACAATTGCCGCGCCATAGGCCGCAGGCTTGCCGAAGCCACAAACGCCTGTCTTATCCGCCGAACCCGCGGCGACACCGCCTTCTTTCGACGTTTCGCGCTGCGATATTTCGTTGCACTAGGCTTCTTGTGAGTCGAAGGCTTTTTATGGATCTGACGCGCGGAGGGGTTTTGCTCAGAGCTCGAAATCGAGGATGTCCGCCCGAAGCCTGCGTCCCAGCCATACAGGAACACTCCGGTGAGGAGAGCGAAAACCAGAAGTAAACGACGGCAATTCACGACCACAACTTAGTTTATCGCGGAACGTTGCTGCCTAGAAGGAATACGTCGCCTGCGGCCAACCAGCGGATCAGTTTCTCACTGAAATAGTCCGCCGCACCCGTAACCGCCGACCCGTAACGCTTTTGGTAGGTTAGAGCGGGCGCTTATCCGTGTCTTGCTTGAGCCGATCGTACAGATCTTGGCTTTTCCTCCCTTCGCCTGCTTCGACTGGTTATAAAGCTTGATCTCATCTACCAGGAGTCGCCCAAGCCGCTGGGCCTTCCTGCGCATCTGCCGCGTATATGCCGACTTCAGACGCGGCGGCGCCCGCGGAACTCTGTTCGACTTCCTCCGGCGGCCGCTGCGGGCGAGAACGCGGGGGCATGCCCCGCGAATCGATCGGAGAATGAACGCCCGCCGCTGCTGCTGCCCCTCTACCCTGGCGTCGGTCTCATGCGTCTGATCCCTTGCAGCTGGTTTCGGGCCCGACACGGCTTCCAGCCATGCGCCGTGGTCAGGGCCAACAATTCCTCGCCACCCAGGTGCCCTCTTTTCGTTCCCCGCGTCTCGATATAGCAGGACCCCGACTTTCTCCTTCAGCACGAGAGGAACGATGACGCAGCTTTCCGACGCCCCGGGGGAGCGAATTCCGCCATGAATTTCTCGATCTATTTCTGAACTGCTGTCGGCAAACAATGGACGAGATTTGAGGGCTCTGGTGAGAGCACCTGCATTCGCGTCCACCAGGAAATTTCTGATCGATTCAGG
>JBPYDQ010000209.1:0-13007 GCA_051986135.1 Terriglobales bacterium
TAATATGCAGTCGAGTTCCGAGAAAATGTGAGCCTGACGATCCGGATTGACAGTTCAAGGGTGATATGGGCGCCATCGAGGGTTCTTTCAATCTCTCGAAGCATCCAAGTACGCCTGGCTTCCACCAACCGGCCCGTCGGGCGCGTCCTAGCGGGCCGCAGGCTTGACTGGGCTGATCGAGGAAGCAACCCGCAACTGTCGGCATTTGAGGATTCCCGTCCGACACGCCAGCCGCTTAACTCAATGTGATGGGCGAAGCACTTTCAGGATTCGACGGTCGCGTGTCCCCTCCGCCGATTCTGATTATTACTTCCCGCCGGGTCGGCGACCCGTCAGTCGAGCGATCATCGGAAGTTTGGAGCGAAGGTCGGTTGGATCCGGAAGCGCGTCAGGATTTCGATCTTTTGCCGCGCGACTTGCCGCGCCCCGCCGAGTCGGTCTGCCGCCTGCTCCTGGAACCGCCGGCCTGCGGGGATGCGATAGTAGCATCCTCGTCATCTTCCTTGGTGATGGGAATCACTTTCCTCGTCTGACCCGATAACCGCGTTTGGCGCGATCGCGTCGGTTCCTTGGATTTACCCGCACCCGTGATCGGCGAGGCCGGCGATTGTCTATGTTCGCGCTCTCCGCTGTCGGCCGCAACTCGGCGTTTGGTGGAGGCTTTCGCCGTCTCACCGGTCGTCAATAATTTCACTCGTCCTAACGTCTTACCCACAACCCGAGCGGCAGAAATCAATACGCTGCCTTCGCTTCGCTGTTTCGCCATGTGCTCTGCTCCCGTTGGACCATTCGATGATCCCCATCCCTAACAGGTAGCCCAACTTTCTTGCCCCGCCCGATACGGCGCCGTTTCCGACGCAGCAAAAGCCGGCCTTCTGGTTGCGGTGTTTTCCCTGAGGCCGTATAGTTTCGGCGATACTACTAGCGAGGGCCGATCTATGAAGTTGCTGCTGAATTGGGTTCTGAGTGCGTTGGCGGTATGGATCGTGTCCAAGCTCGTTCACGGTTTTGTGGTTCACGGGGCCGCTGCGGCTCTGATTGCAGCGCTGGTAATAGGATTTGTAAACGCAACTTTAGGCTTATTTCTCAAGATCATCACCTTCCCCCTGACGCTGCTGACCTTCGGCCTTTTCTGGCTTGTAATCAATGCAGCGATGTTGGAGTTAGCGTCGGCGATTGTCCCCGGATTCGAGGTGCGCGGCTTCGGAGCGGCTTTTATTGGCGCGATCGTTTTGAGCCTGGTCAACATGTTCCTGCGCTGGCTGGTAGAACCGCGCCGCGAGCGGATCTAACTATCGCTTAACTTGTCACGCCGAGCGCGGCGAGCAAGTTGAGTGCTTATCCTTCAGTATCCTTCACTCCGCCGGCCTTCTTTCTGGGCCGCAGCGCCTGCCAGTCGTCTTCTTTGAGTAAGCGTCCGAGTGCACTGAATTCGCCGGCTCCCTGTAGCCACTCGCCCCCGTCCATCCTCACGACTTCCCCGTTGATGTAGCCGGAACCGTCGCTGACAAGAAACGTCGCCAAATTCGCCAGCTCCTCGAGCGTACCGAAACGGCCGAGTGGATTACGTTCGATTGCAGCCTGTTCAAGGTCAGGTCGCGGCAGTACACGCGAGAACGCACCTTCGGTCCGAATCGGCCCGGGTGCAATCGCATTCATGCGAATGCCGCGGCCGCCCCACTCGACAGCCAGGCTGCGCGTCAGGGCTTCCACTCCAGCTTTGCCGATAGCCGATGGAACCACGTACGCCGACCCGGTGGGCGCGTATGTGGCGCTGATATTCAGCACCGTGCCGGGACGAGGTTGTTTCAACCATCTGCGCCCGCAGGCCAGGGTTACGTTGATGGTGCCGGTCAGCACGATCCCGATTACTGCTTCGAACGCACGTGGAGATAATTCTTCAGTCCGCGCCAGAAAATTTCCCGCAGCATTGTTCACCACCACATCAAGCGCACCCTGGCGCCAGATGTTTTCGATCATCTGTTCAACCGACTCGCGGTCCCGCACGTCACAAGAGATTGAGAAAATCGTACCCCCGGTAAGGTGGGCAAGCTCAGACTCTGTCTGCCGCAAAACATCCTTTCTGCGGCCGCAGACGTAGACGCTTGCTCCCAACCCCATAAAACGCCGCGCCATGGCCTTACCCAAGCCGGTTCCACCGCCGGTAATGAGAATCCGCTTGCCTCGAAGCAGGTCAAGCTGAAACATTCATTTCTCCCCGCAAAAACCGTCGTTTGAGGGCGAAGGCCCGAGCGCAGTCCTAGAGCCGGCGCTAAGCGATCCGATCGCAGGCTAGCCGGAATCCGTAATCCGCATACTGATACTCAGGCGGAATGCTGGAGCGGGTAGCGCAGCGTGCGATCTTGATGTGATGACGCCACGAGCCACCCCGAGAAGCCTTGCGGATGCCGGTCAGAGGCCCGCGCGGATTGCGCTCCGGCGACAGCGCGTAATAATCAGCCTGAAACCAATCACTCGACCACTCGTGCACGTTCTCACACATCTCGTATAGGCCAAAAACATTCGGGAGACTTCGGCCGACGGGCTCGGGACCCGTTTGCCAGCGTAGGGAATACCCCTCGCGCGATGACGGAGGGTCATCGCCCCAGGGGAACAGCCTCCCCTCAAATCCGCCGCGGGCAGCGCGCTCCCACTCCGCCTCGCTGGGCAGGCGGTAGCCTTTGCCGGATACCGCCGAGAGCCACTCGCAGTATCGGGCGGCATCAAACCAGGACACAGCCACCACCGGCTGCTGCGGCTGGTTGAAACAGGGATCGGTCCAAAAGGGCGGCGGCCGAGTACCGGTGTCCTTCAGGAAAAACTCGTATTCGGCATTCGTAACCTGGCAACTTGCGAGCGCGAAAGTGTCCACCCAGACGCGATGCACCGGGCGTTCGTTCTCTTGTCCGGTTTCCGAACCCATCAGGAATGTGCCGCCCGAAATCGCGACAAGATCAGGCTCAAGATATGGCGGCTGACAGCTGGTTGGCCTATGTTGTGTCGCCATCATGAAACCTTCAGCGTAGCATACAGCGGCCGTGTACCCGGTCTTACGCGTCGAGTGGCATGGGCAGGGAGAAGCCAGGACCGGCCCTCACTCGTCGCGGTCCACACTTTCTTAAAATCTGGGAAGCCTTCGTTGCCTGCGGTCGTTTAGGTTAGCGAATATACTAACCTGGCGAGTTCTCAGCCTCGAACGCGCCGCACAACTTCTGAAATGTCGTTCTCCTGAAATATCCGTATGCCCGCGATCCCGGCTGCTCCCTTGTCAAGGCAGGATTGCGCGTTCTCCATCGTCAATCCTCCCAATGCGAGAACAGGCACACGGTGTCGGCAGGCACGGCGGAGAGCTTCGAGGCCTGTAGGGCTGGTTGCATATTTTTTGTCGAATGCGGCCTTCGCGAACACCGGTGCCAGGACCACAAAATCGGCGCCCCCGGCCGCAGCCAGGAGCACCTCTGCTTCCGAATGACAGGAGACGGCCACCATCCAATTTCTGGTTTCTAGTTTCTGGTTTTTAGAAATTCTCCATACGTTTCGCGCATCCGGGACAGAGATGTCCGCCGAACGGAGATGGACGCCGTCAGCTCCGACGGCGAGAGCTACGTCCGTGCGCGAATTAATGAGCAGGCGAGTTTCTGGCTTCTGATTTCTAGGTTCTCGATGGCGAATGGCTTGGAGCGCCTGATGGGCGAGGGTCTCGAGTTCGCGGGTAGACAAGTCTTTTTCGCGAAGCTGGATGAAATCGACCCCGCAGGCTGCGGCTTCTGAAATCTTGGCAAACAATTTTCGCCGGCGCTCGGCCTCGTCACCGAAAAAATGAGTTCGATCGGTGATGTAGTAGAGGAGAGAGCCTCCGGTCATGGCGGCTGCGCTCTTATTGTGCGGCTTTCTGGCCGGCACTGAAGGTCGTCCAAGGCCCGGCTTTCATATCCCTCAGAACGGATTTTTCCCAGTCGTACTCAGGATGCTGGTCCAGAAAATCTTTGGCTATGAAATCCTGACCGCAGGGATGTCCCGCGCGGGCGCGAAGGCTCATTTTCGCGGCCATGCTACTGTCGGTAGCCTTGCCCTGCACCGCACCACCTGGGTAGTAGGGATTCCAATCCCATTGCGGAATTCCTTTCGCGACTACTTCGACATGACCGCACAGCGTACGCTCATTGGCCTCGTGCTTTTTCTCGAAGCTGTCGAAGTGGTCTGCGAGAAACTGCTCAGCCATGTCCACGTCGATCGCGCCCTTGTGCTCCTCTATCAACTCCTCCCAACGCACCCGCCGTGCGTTGGGGGATGAAGACAGGTCACCGGAATCAAACGTAGTCTCCTCGGTTAACACCTTCCGATCGCGCGCAAAGTTCGAGCTGACGAAGTAGCCGTCCCGGGTCCGCCACAGGGGTGTGTTCTTCAGACCCAGCTCCAGATAAGCGATCTCGTTGGTCTTGCGGTCGCCGATCAGCCAATCGTTGGCATAGCCGCCGTTATTTCCATCTTTGATGATACGGACGTAGTCATCAATCGAATTGGCATATTGCAGCGCCTTGCGGGAGCGCACAAACTCGGGCTTGCCATTCGGGTCCCAGCCGGCAAATTGGCTAATCGTGGTCTCCGTGCTCATGATGCCCGCGGAGTTGATTCCAAAATCGTCGTCGCTGGTGATCACGCCGGGGAAACCGTCCATCAGAATCGGGTAGCCGCGAGCGGGCACGATATCGAACATGATGACCCAGCGCGAACCGGCCAGATAACTCGTCCAGTTATTGTGGGCGATGACGATCTTGTGATCCTTCGTCGTGCTGCCGGTTGCGATGAAAGCGCTGCAATTTCCCGGTGGCACCAGCTTAGGGGTGTTGGCTGCTTTTTCTTTCTGGTTCAACCAAGGAACGTAGTAGTCAGGAACCTCTTCAAATGCGTTGAACGCGACAATGTCGTCGAGAGTCAGGTTCACGCCCTGTGTCTTTAGACCGTCGCTGATCCCCTGCAGTTCTTGCTGATATTCAAGATCGATGTGCGGCCAGAGCATCTCACGTGCCGTTTTCCGGTAAAACTCCCAATCCCGTTTTGTGTTGTGCAGAATATTGAGCTGAATGGCTTGAAACGCGTCCTCAATCTCAGGGGCGAGCAGGTATCCATGCTGGTACCCAATCTGGGACGGGGAACCCTCGAGATGAACGTACGTCCAGCCACCCTTCTGGAATCGGTAGGCGTGCTCGAGGCGGGGATCGGACGAAGCCCGTGTCTCGGCGGAACTCCTATGGACGAGCGGACTGATGAGGACCGAGAGCAGAATCACGGCGCGGCAGCTGCGAGGGGTGATCATGAGACCTCGATTCAGCGGGATGCGTTTGTCGGGAAGGATGTTAGCGGCTTCTCACCGGACGAGTCAAACCCGGCCCTCGCCACTCGGGGCAAATGAGATCCACCAAAAGAGAGCGACGGAACGCCCGGTCTATTGCGCCGGAGGGGGCGGAGCCAACGGCGCGGCGGCGGCCTCGCCCTGCTCGCCATTGACCAGATCTTTCAACTCTTTGCTGGGCTTGAAGAAGGGGATTTTTTTGGCCGGGACTTCAACCCGGTCCCCGGTTTTGGGATTACGGCCCACGCGGGGCTTGCGCTGGCGCGTGCGAAAGCTGCCAAAACCGCGAATCTCGATCTTGTCGCCCACCCGCAGCGAACGAACAACGCTGTCGAAGATGGTTTCGACGATAACTTCACTGTCTTTGCGAGTTAGTTCCGCCAGCCGTGAGACTTCATCGATCAGGTCGGCTTTGGTCATCTCTATCGCTCCGTAGGTGCTTTGCTAAGTCCCGGAAAAGCTTCCTTAAACTTCTCAAATTTCAGGTGTTTTGTGCAAGAAGCTTTTAGGGCAGAGGCCGAATGTTGTCTCAACCCGGCTCACTGCTTGTAGCTGCCTTTGCGCGCGTTTCATGCCCCCAGGCTCAGGCTAGGACCTCGCCCTTGGTCCTTCCGAGCCTATCTCCAGAGGTAATAAAATCCGATGTGGTCTTCGAGCAACCTCTCTCGGCTCGGGAGCCATTCCGAAACATCGCCGAATAGCAGGTCGAGCACGCTCTTGCGCTCCCGTTCAGGCCGAACCAGGGTCGGTTCCCCTCGGATGCCAACCGCCTTGGCGGTATCCTTGACAACCCCCTGAAAATCACCGATCTGATCGATCATCTTCAGGGCCACCGCCTGCTGGCCGGTCCATACCTTACCGTTGGCCATAGTACGCACGTCGTCCACCTTCATGTGACGGCCGTCGGCAACCGCACGAATGAATTGCGTGTGCATGTTGTCGATGAGCGACTGCAGATATTGCTTTTCGGCCGGGGTCAATTCTCGAGCAGGGTTGCCGGTGTCCTTGAACTCGCCAGCCTTCATGGTGATCTGCTTCAACCTGGCCCACTTCAAAAGGTCCTCGTAGTTTACCCACTCGGAAATAACCCCAATGGAGCCAACGATGCTGCCTTCATCCGCATAAATCTTGTTGGTCGCCGAGGAGACATAATAAGCGCCGCTGGCCCCGACGGTTTCAATCGAAGCTACGATTTGCTTTTTCTTGTCGTCACGGATGCGCTTGACCTGGCGATAAATCTCCTCTGAGGCGGCCACACCGCCGCCAGGGGAGTTGACGTGGAGGATGATTGCCTTCACCGAATCGTCGTCGGCGAATTCTTTGAGCTCGTCCACCACAGTAGTAGGAGAGATAATGACGCCTTCCAAGTCGACGACCGCAATCTTGTCGCCGAAAGCGCTGCCCAGGGATGCTCGTTGGCTGGTATGCAAAGCGACATAGACAAGCGCAAAAACCACCATCACAAACAGGAAGAAGATGCCTCCTCCGATGACGATCCACAGCAGCGTACGGGAACCTTTGGCGTTGTCGGGCATAGTTGGGATGAGTGTAATACAGTTTCGAGTTTTCAGTTTCCAGTTCGGGTGGCGGGTGGGAGCCCGGGCCGAGAGGGGTGAGCCTCGGGAGCAGTCAGACCACTTCCGTGCCAATACCGGCCAGCCTCGAATTGGTCAGCAATGATGTCACGGGAGCTCTCGGACGCTAGAACTCGGAAGATCCCGTTCCCGCAGGAGCTCTGGAACCATCTCATCGTCCTATCGGATTTCCTATCCAGCTCGTTCGGTTTTCTTGGTCTGCCTATCCGATACTTGTCGCCAGCTTGCTCGGCTGGCTGCTCCCGGCCGTGGTCGCGGCAGCGCCGGCCCCGAACCGCTGGAGTGCTAGGGTGGACCTACTCTGACTGCTTTTGCCGGCGTCGGCATTCCGTTCGGTAAACTCGCCGAACTGGGCGGCGCCTAACTTGCCCTCTATTAACTCTTCTACGGCGCACAGACAACTTGGAGCGCTTTGCGGGCTACACCGATCTCCACTGGAGTACGGCAGACGTACTCGCCATCGGCAAACACGTTGGCTGCGCGCTCGGTCTCAACCACGAATCGCGCTGCCTGAAAATAATCCACTTCCGGGATCTGGAGATGGCCGCCGAAATAGACAGTGGGAAACAGCGAAAGCAGCTTCAGCTTCTTCAGCTTCCCGATGACGCATACATCCAGATGGCCGTCGTCCATTTTTGCCCGCGGTGCGATTCTCATTCCCCCGCCGTAGAACGGAGTGTTGGCGAATGCCGCCAGGAAGGTTGGCTCGGAATACCGTGGCTCGAACCTGCCCGCTCGATTTTCGGCCGGAACCGATATGGTGGTTTGTCGCGGGCTGAATTTGGCCAGTGCGACCGGTAGCGCCAGTGCATAGCCGCCATGAGAGCGCACCCATCGCGGCAGATGGTTCGCGCAGCGCGCAATCTCCGCGTCCAGCCCCACACCCCCCACGCAGGCGAAGTAATGAGTTTTATCGGGAACCCAGCAACTGGGCTCTGTATGATCGGCGCCAGGCGGGCTGGGCAGTGGGGAGGGCAATTCTGTGATTAAGCCCAGATCCACCGGGCGGCTATTACCGCCGGCGTGGCAAAATTGCCGCCACGCCGCGAGCGCTTGACCGTAGTTGGCGATTCCCAGCGCGCGGGCAAAATCGTTTCCACTGCCGCGGGGAACCATAAGCACCGGCAAATGCAGCCTGACCAGTTGCGCCAGGTGGCGATGGAGAGTCCCGTCGCCCCCGAAAATCACAACCGCATCGGCTTCGCCGCCCGACGCAGGCAGGCCGATATGCCATGCCACCGACGAACCGTCCTGGAACGGCTCAAGGTTCCGGGTAGTAGAACCCAAGCCGAAAATGGCCGATGCTCGCATCTTTTCGCCTGAGCGTACCAAAATCCGCCACAACGACACAGAGACACCCAACGGTCATCCGGCTGCGGGCGGAAATGGAAGCCTAAGGTGGGATGCTCCCGCTGGGACGCTCAGACTTCGCGACTCCGATTCGGCGGAGGTTTTCTAGAAGTTATCGGAAGGTGCTACAAAGCAATGGCTACTTTGCGTATGTTGCGGCCAACCCGAAGCAACAATTCCGCGGGCAGTTGAAGCGGCAAGATAAGGTCGGTTCTTACTTCCCCATCAACGCGAACGGCTTTTTGCTTGATCTTTCGAGCGGCGTCCGCGACCGATTCGGCCAGTCCGCAGCGTGCCAGAAGCTTATCCAACTTGACCGCATGACCATCTCTGCCGCCAGCCGCAATATCGGGATAAGCGACCGTCACACGTTCTACATTTTCTGGGGTTTCATCCTTCTGAAATTGCTTAGCCCAGTCCTCGGCTGCTTGCCTGGCCGCGTCCGCCGAATGAAAATCGGTGACAATACGCCGGGCAAGATCCTTTTTCGCATCCATGGGATGCGATTCTTTGCTGATCCTCTCGATTTCCGACAGCTGCAAATCGGTCAGCAGTTCGTAGTACCGCCACATCATCTGGTCGGAAATCGACATCAGCTTTCCGTACGTATCGAGCGGTTTCTCTTCTATCCCAATGGCGTTGTTCAGCGACTTCGACATTTTCTGCACGCCATCGAGACCCTCGAGGATGGGTGTGGTCACGACCACTTGCGACTCCTGGCCGAAATGGCGCTGGATTTCCCGACCTACGAGCAGATTGAATTTCTGATCAGTCCCGCCGAGTTCGGCATCGGCATGCAGCACCACCGAGTCGTATGCCTGCGCCAGGGGGTACAGAAACTCGTGCACCGCAATCGGTTTTTCTTCCTGGAAACGTTTATGGAAGTCGTCACGCTCCAGCATCTGCGAAACCGTGTACTTGGCCGCCAGCCGCACCCAGTCCTCCGACTTCATTTTGCCCAGCCACTCGCTGTTAAAGCGAACCTCAGTCTTTGAGGAGTCTAGAATTCGGTAGACCTGCGCCATGTAAGTCTTGGCGTTGCGCATGATTGCCTCGGGACTGAGCGGGGGGCGCGTCGCGGAGCGGCCCGTCGGGTCGCCGATCATCCCTGTGAAATCACCGATCAGGAAAATGACGGTATGGCCCAGGTCCTGAAAATGCTTTAGCTTGCGCAGCAGCACCGTGTGCCCGAGGTGAAGGTCGGGGGCGGTCGGATCGAATCCGGCTTTCACGCGCAAGGGCTTCCCGGAGGCACGGGATTTTTCCAGCTTGTGGCGCAGGTCCGACTCGCGGATGATCTCGAAGGTACCCTTTTTGATGTATTCGAGTTGTTGATCGACAGGTTTGAACTCAGACATTAGGAAACGATTATATGGGCCGAACCAGAAATTTAGAAACAATGTCGGCCTGTCTTACCGGGCAGTCGAGTGATGGTCGGATATCAGCTTCAGCCATGTTGTTTATGGTTATCGAACCAGGTAGACACTAAAAGCGCCGGCCGGGCAATCCAAGAGCTCTCTGCCATAAACTGGTCCAGCGCAATCGAGCTTCACCCGAATCGAGGACTCATTGATGAGGAATATCGGCATCCTGCTCTCCGGCCGTGGATCGAATTTCCTTGCCATAGCCGACAACATCGCGAGCGGGCGTATTTTCCAAGCCCGAATCGCCGTGGTGATTTCCAACGTTCCCGAGGCGCGGGGCATCGAAGTGGCTCGCCAGCGGGGTTTGACCACCGCGCTCATTCCTTCCAAAGGGAAATCGCGCGAGGACCACGACCGCGAGATGGTCGCGGTCCTGAAGCGGCACGAGGTAAGCTTGATTTGCCTGGCCGGTTATATGCGTCTACTGTCGCCATGGTTCGTCCAGCAGTTTCCTCACCGCATTCTCAACATTCATCCCTCCCTTCTGCCTGCCTTCCCTGGGCTGGAGGCTCAGCAGCAGGCATTCGCCTACGGGGTCAGGATCGCAGGATGCACTGTCCATTTTGTTGATGAGGAGCTCGATCACGGCGCCATCGTGGTGCAGAAGTCGGTTCCTGTTCTCGATACGGACGACGAGCACACGCTGGCTGAGCGCATCCTCGAGCAGGAACACATCGCCTACTCGGAAGCCATCAATATGGTTCTCGAAGGGAATTTCGAGATTATCGGCAGGCGCCTGATCCAGAAAGCGGTGGCGAAGTGAGCGCCAGTGCGGCTCAGCTGTACATCACTTTGCGATCGCCTTTGATGATGCGTCCGACCGTATAAGCTTTTTCTCCCGCACGCTCGAGCAAGGTTTGGGCCTTCTTGAACTTCTTGGCAGCTACCACCACCAGCATGCCCAAGCCCATGTTGAAGGTCCGCAGCATCTCCTCCTGCGGAACGTTACCGAGCTTCTGCATGTGAGCAAAAATTGGCGGAACCGGCCAGGACCCTAGCTCGATGACTGCGGCCACGCCGCGAGGCAAGACACGGGGCAGGTTTTCCGTGATCCCGCCGCCGGTAATGTGCGCCATCGCCGCAACCACCTCGCCATCCACCAGCTTGCGCAGCAAGGGCCAGTAACTCCGGTGCGGCAGCATGAGCTCGTTTCCAACCTTGCCCTTTAATTCGTTGACGTAAGAATCGGGCGTGTAATGGGCCACCTCGAAGAGCAGTTTCCGCGCCAGGGAATAACCATTGGTATGCAGCCCGTTCGACGGTAAACCAAGGATTACGTCCCCCACCTCGATCGATTTGCCGGTAATGATGCGCTCCCGATCGACCACACCAACGATAAACCCCGCCAAATCATATTCGCCATCGGGGTAGAAGCCGGGCATCTCGGCTGTTTCCCCGCCGATCAAGGCACAGCCGTTATGCTTGCACGCCTCCGCGATTCCCTCTACCACTTTCTCGGCTACCTCGGGATGCAGCCTGCCGGTGGCTAAATAGTCCATGAAGAAGAGCGGGGCCGCGCCCTGCACCGCAATATCGTTGACGCAGTGATTCACCAGGTCGCCACCGATCGTGTGGTGAACGTTCATCTCGAAAGCCAGCTTCAATTTGGTGCCGACCCCATCCACGCTGGAGACCAGGATCGGATCTCGATATTTCAACGGAATGGAGAAAAGAGCGCCGAATCCGCCAATCTCGCTCAGAACATTCTTGTTGAAGGTTTTGTGAGCGAGATACTTGATGCGTTGCTTGGTGCGGTCGGCGCGCTTGATGTCCACGCCCGCGTCGGCATAAGTGATCGGCGTGCTGGTTGTCGAGTCCTGGGCCACGGTGCTGGGTGAAACTCGGAGACGACAGAAGCCCGCTCCGGGCATCTCGTTCGTCTCCGCCGAGAGCGGCTCATTCTAGCATGTTGAATGGGGTGGAAATTGGTGTGGCGCCGACAGTCGGGTCCACCACAGCTCAGATCCCGCGAAAACCACACCGCACGGGTCAGAATACCCGCTGTGAATCTCACTTACGAATGCCTACCGCGCCATGTAAGAGGCGAAGTAATAGGCCAGTACACCGAACAGCGCCAGCCCTGATATGCCGTAGGCAGTCAGGACCCACACACTACGAGGACACTTTTCATGAATTGCTGACGGAGAATTCGACGTGCTTGCTGCTGGAGTCCCTTGGGCCCTAGATTCCATGTACCCTCCTGAGTTGGGCGGGATCCGAGAAGCAGCCGGATCAGGATCGCCGGGGCGATCCGAGTGGCGCACATACACGCCACCTGATGCCGGCACCGGTTACCCCACCCACACTGCTGAATGCAGTACAGATGCCGCGAATTTTACTACAGCTAGGAAAAGCTGCAAGTACGAAAGATACCGGAGCAACGGAAATAAAACCCCGGCCCGCGCGGCCGGGGTTTATGTCTGGACAAAGCCGGCTTTACTTGGGCGCGTCGGCCTTGGTCTCATCCTTATCGGCCTTTTTCTCCTTCTTGGTTTTCTTCTTGGAAGCCTTCTTTTCCGCCTTCGCCTCCTTCTTGTCCTTGCTGGCGTCCTGCGACATGGTGTCTTGGGCAAACACGCCTGCCGACAAACTCAGAGTGAGGGCAGCTGCGAACAACAGTGTGAGAAGCTTCTTCATAGTCCTAAACGCTCCTTATGGATTTGTCTGTTCTTGTCTTCAGGACGCACTGCTGCTTCGATGCAGAGCAGATGAGTGTCCCGGGTCGCCGGAATTGTAGACCAGTGCACTTCATTACCAAAGAAGAAAATTTCTGGCCGGGGAGTAAGAGGTTCATTTTGGGCTAGTTAAGCCGGACAGCTATGCCCATCCCCCCCGCACCGTATCGTATAGAGTCTATTAGGCTCTAGCGGTATGACGGGTACCAAGCTTGCCGCCGAGGTTGCGAAATCCAGGACTGGCCACCCGGCGTAGGGCTTTTCTGAGATTTTATTTTCCGCTTAGCGATAGACAAACCGGGGTACTCGGAAACCCAAATCCGCCGTCGGGCTTTTTGGCCCGCCTGGACCTCGGAGACGCCGCCGGACATGGAGATACACACACGCGATAAATCTTTAATTTCGCGAAACTTGGTTCATGGGCCAGTCCCTGCCTGGGGTACGGTAAGAAGTTTGACCAGCGGGTCACGGAGAGCGCAAAGGAAGAACATTGCGCTTCCCCTCGGCCTACTTGGCATAGTCGCGATCGATGGGCTGCTCGTTTCTCACAGCATCGTCGGTCTCAGATGGTGCCATTCGGTCGCCTGCTCGTATGCATAAGCCAAATCGA
>JBPYDQ010000210.1:0-4960 GCA_051986135.1 Terriglobales bacterium
TTTTGCCGTGGCCCAGATTCGACACAGCTGTAGCGGAAGAGAAATTGCCAAATGTATCTTGGATGTACTTACCGGGGGCCGCGCGGAGCTTTCCGAACATCCTCCTTACGAAAAAACGCCTGGCAGCAGACAATCAAACTGAAAAGCCAGTAGTCCGCCGACCGTGTCCACCAACCGGGCCAGAGCAAGCTGTGCGCACCTCCGTAATTTTCATCACGTGGGACGATTGGGGTGGCTGGGACAACCAGGTTGATCCACCACTGAGGGACAAGTCAACCGGAGGAGGTCCTGCTAAGCGACCCCAGCTACACCAACAGTGCAATTCGACCGTACAACTAGAGCCTCCTGCAAAAAATTCAGGTTCCAGGCCAACAGGTTGTTCTAGTCGGCAAGCGCAAATGTCCGATAAAGTGCCATCCGAATGGAGTCCCGCGATTGCTCCTCAGAGCGCATCTAACCCTTAAGGTCTATGCAGAATTTCACTCGTCGAGAGCTCCTTAAACTCGGAGCCGCCACTGCGGTTGCAGAGTTCGCCTCTTTGGGTTTGCAAGCTTGCGGCGGTGCTACCACTTTCCCGGCGCCGACTTCCGCTTGCGGCAAATTAACTGACATCGAACATGTGGTGATCCTCATTCAGGAAAACCGGTCTTTCGATCACTACTTTGGAAGTTACCGCGGTGTCCGTGGATTCTCCGACCGCAGCACGGCATTCGAGCAGCCCGATCCGGCGAACCTAATCAGTTCTCCCGCAGGGGTACTCTTGCCATTCCATCTGGACACCTCCAAAGCGAATGCAACCTGCACGCACGACATCACCCACGACTGGGTGCCCCAGCATCAGAGCTGGAATAATGGTGCAATGGATGGCTTCGTGAGTTCGCGCCTTGCGATTGACTCCAACGACGCCGTACTAAGCATGGGCTACTACACTCGCGCGGATCTGCCCTACTATTATGCCCTCGCCGATGCTTTCACGATCTGCGACAACTACTTCTGCTCGGTGATGGGCCCGACCGACCCGAATCGCCTCTATACCATGGCGGCTTCCCTTGACCCGGATGGAAAAAACGGGGGCCCCATTCTGCAGACCATCGTCAGCAACCGCACTGCCATTTCGGGCCGTCTGACCTATACGACAATGCCTGAGCAGCTCCAGGCTCGGGGAATTTCTTGGAAGGTCTACTCTTCGCCGGATGAAACGATTCTGGGCGGGATTCTCTCGGATAATGTTCTCTCCTACTTCCGAAATTTTCAGGATTCTGCATCGGTACTGCATCAAAATGCATTCGGGCCGCAGTTCCCAGCCGACTTCCTGTCCGATGTCGCACTGGGAGGTCTGCCCCAAGTGTCCTGGCTGGTGGGGTCGATCCTAACATCGGAGCACCCCCCCGCACCTTCGCTCTTTGGAGAGAATATTCTTTCTCTCATCGTCGGCGCTCTAACAGCGAACCCAGCAATTTGGGCAAAGACGGTTTTGCTGGTTACCCACGATGAAAATGGCGGATTTTTTGATCACGTTGCGCCGATGACCGCGCCTCCCGGCACGCAAGGCGAATATGTGACCGCGCCCGCGATACCGGACCCGACCGTAATCGGCAATCCAGCGATTACCGGCCCGATTGGGTTGGGTTTTCGCGTCCCCATGCTGATTATCTCGCCCTTCAGTCGAGGCGGGTTCGTGTCATCCGACCTCTTCGATCACACTTCCGTTTTGCGATTCCTTGAGACTCTGTTCGGCGCCGAAGTACCCAACTTGAGCACCTGGCGCCGGGCCACGGTCGGAGACTTGACCAGCGCGTTTAATTTCAAGACTCCTGACCAATCGATTCCAAATCTACCGTCGACACTTCCTGCCACTCCGCAAGCGATTCAGCAATGCATAGCGAACCTGGCTGGAACGACACCCTTCCCAGTGCCGAGCCCGCAGACCGTGCCGGTTCAGGAATCCGGAACTGCGATTCGTCCCAGCGGAGTGTGCTAGCTCAGGACCACAGCGGTGGGCACGTTATGGCCGTGCACTCCGCGATCGGGTACACGAGCGAGCCGCAAGCCCTAGCTCATGATTTGTAGCCATAGGACGTGGCGCCAAGGACGCTGTGCCTCAATGACCCGCTAGGGGATCTAGCCAGAATGTGCAATTCTACGATGTTTTAGGCTCGTCTTACCTTCAGACGGGTTGGAGGTCATCCGGGGTCTAAACGTCGTTTATACGGATCTAATCCCACTTTTTTACTTCGTGTGACACATTCCGGACGATGGACTGGTACACATAGCTAAATTCGGAACTTCGACACCAAAAAGACGCAGTAGAGACTTTATTTGTCCGTATTAAAGATGTCGGCTACAGCCTTCCACTCGTGATTCGGTTGTTTCCTCCACGCAACAACGTACTTTCCGAGAGTGCTCGTCGCGGTGCCCTGCGGATCATTTAGCTTCAGGTCAAATGTGCCGATTTCATAAGCCATGTCGCCCGACTTGCTGACCACAACCTTAGTCGGTGTGAAGCTCAGTCCAAAACCCGGCTTTGACATTAACTGCGACCAAAGCTGTCGAATCTGCTCCTTACCGCTCGCAATCGGAGCATTGAATGGAAGTACCGAAGCATCATCGGCATAGAACGAAACAAACTTGTTCAAATCCTTGCTCTCAGATGCATGCGACCATTCCGTGTCTGTCTTGCGAATGTTGTTCTCCTCCTTGGACTGGGCAACACTTTGGACAGTAGTTGCGGCCAGAAGAGTCAAGACCAGCGTCAGAAGCAGATTTCTACGTGACTGCATGCGCATCTCCTTTCATTGGAACCTTCCTGTGATACCCACCCGGGGAGATGGGGTCCAGATATATTGTCTACACATCCCTCAGTTCTGAACGCACCATACTGGTTTGGATATGGCGTTTCAATGAACCTACAAATTGGTACTCAACTACTGAGCGGCTTGAAGTGCTGTTTTCGCGGTCGGGGCCTCAAGCTGTGTTTACCGATTACAGAATCTCGCAAGGTCAACCCATCGCCACACTCGTGTCGGGGACGCCTAGCCTGCGCATGAACCGGACACTGACCCGGATCCCACCGTCATCGGCAAGCCCGACCCACGAGCCAATCGCAATACCGGTCAATCGCGGACATCGAAGGGTGGGACAAATGTATTCGCAGTGTCCCGTCAGTACGCTAGAAAACGTTGTGCTGTGGTTTCTGATCCACCCCACGCCGTTAATGATGGGCGGACCGGAACCCGAGTCAGCCCTGTAGCCCCTCGAGTGGTGTTGGCTTCCACGCTTGGGCTGTGGAGCGACTGGCTCAAGGACGCACCAACGAATCCAAGCACGCCACATAGCAGCAACCGCCATAGACGCTTCATCATGGTCAGAGTTTTCGAAGGTTTCATCTCTTTTTGTCCATTCGATGAGAAACTTCAGGTACAAAAGGGGGGAAGGGCGGATGCTCTGAAGGCGGCAACTCTAGTGCCACACGACCCAAATGTCAAGCTGGATTTTACTCGTTGTCAAGACTCTTTAGAAATGTCCCCATCGTTAACTCGTTAGAAATGTCCCCTTCTTAGGGTTGATGTTTGGTTGTGGCGTTGTTTGTTTTCGTTGGGATGCGCACTGAAGCGGAGCCCTGTTCTTTAGGGCGAAGCGGAAGTGCGCATCTCAACGAGCGGCCCAGCGTTCCCCCTTTTTGGGACCCAAGGCTTCATGTTCTGATATCCCCGCCGCCAAGGGTGATCTTTCTTAGCCTTCCTCACCAGCTGCACACGGGCGGCGGGCGCAGGAGCTGTCTGAGTTGGTTGGGGCTTGTGTTCAAACCACTCCGTAAAAGCTATTCGCTCGCCGCGGTAGTAAACCTGAGTGGTTCCGTCTTCCCACTCGCAGACCAGGGCCTTGCTTTTGGTAGGACCGTAGCGTCGGCTCCCGGGCTGCAGTTGTAGGTAACGTCCTTCGTGGCGGATCACCCAATCGTTGCTAATCGTACGTTCTGTTTCTAGCCGGAAGATCTCTCGAAGTTCTTTCGCCGTCGGCTTCCGCCTGTGATAGTCCTCCGCTTTGGCCGCCGGCCGCGCAAAACGGCGATTGTGCGCCGGCAGATACTCGTCTTCCAGATACTCGTTGGCTCCCTCGTAGCTGTCGATCGCTTTCCGCCGCATTTTCTTGAGCAAGCGATCCTGGTGAGTGCCATGGTTCCGCTCCACACGTCCTTTCGCCTGAGCTGAACTAGCGGCAATGATGCGAATGTTCAACTTCTGGCACATGCGCCCGAACTGCGTCGCCGGAACTTCTCCCCGCAACTGCTCCCCCGGCGTCGCTTGCCGTACGTACACATTCTTCCAATCGGTATACAGGGCGCGCGGCACTCCGTATTTCTCAATCCACCTCCGCAACACATGTACCGCCGCCCAGATCGTCTCTTCCTTGCCTATATGAGCCTGCGTCTGGCTTGTCGCATCGTCGACCATGTTCATCAGGCAGCCGCGTGGACCACGATCTTCCAGCCAATCGTGAAAGCTCCCATCGAGCTGCACCAGCTCACCGAAATGTTCCTTCCGTTCCCTGCGTTTGCAGTGTTTCTTGCGTTTGCGTTGTCGACTCCACAGCTGCTCCGTCAACATCCAACGACGCAGTGTCTCGTGGTCGACCATAATCCCATCTTCTTCGGCCAAGTGCTCGGCGGCTAAGGTCGGGCCGAATCGCTTCTCCTCCGAACCAGAGTATTTTTTCTTGATCAAATTCAGGACTCGTCGCCGTACTGTCAGCGCTTTACCCCGATTCGACGGCCGGCCCGCATTGCCATGCTTCAGCCCTTTGCCACCCACCTCCTGATAACGTCGCCACAAACGCTTTACTTGCCGGTAACTCAGCTGCAGCATCACCGCTGCATCGAGTAATTTCAGTCACCCCTTGGCGACTCGCCCCATCACCTCCACCCGCTCCAGCTCACGAGTGCTCATAGCCGTCCTTTTCA
>JBPYDQ010000211.1:0-7169 GCA_051986135.1 Terriglobales bacterium
ATCCGTTGTCGCGGCCAAAACCAGATCAGAAAAGGCGAGAGGCAGGTGTCGGTGGCTTCGGCAACCGACTCCTGCCCGGGTGGTAGGTTCTTGAGGGCAACTTTCAGGGAACAGCATAGGTGGGCGACCCGGCTGGCAACAATCCCAGCAAGTCTGTAGGTAGCCGGAAGAGTTTCTGTAAAACCATTGAGAGCAATCTCAGAAAATAAGGAACCTCATGCATGCGTCCCTCGACCTCGAGCCCGCGTGGTCGGTCGCCAAAAGTGTGCTGGGTGGATCACCTCTCGCCCCGGTGATTACCGCACCAGTCCACTTGAGCATCTACGCTCGATGGCGAAACATAGTCTGGCCACGCGCGCGCGCCAATCCAGTTTGACCTGTAGAAACGCTACATGAATTCCTGTAGGAAGGGGATTCGAGTTCCGCAGCCGATCAGAGGACAACAATCACAGATATCCGTGCCGCGCGTTCCCGCAGCAGTTGCTTGGAATGAGCCAAGGGCTGCATCAGCTTAGCGTTACAGCAACTAATCGAATGAACTACGGGCTGCACCGGATGGAACTTCCTTCGCGTTGAACATAGTCTGCGATCAGAAAGATAACACACCGCACTGGACGCCTGAAAGGAGACGCAAGTGAATTCCGACGTCAACACCACCGCCCAGCACCTATCCGACCTCGAGCTCGTTAAACGAGCGCAGCGAGGTGACTCTGATGCCTTCGCTGCATTGTTCTACGCACACAAGCCGCGGGTTTACTCGCTCTGTTTGCGCATGACCAACAATACCGCGGAAGCCGAAGACCTCTCACAGGATGCTTTCTTGCAAGTGTTCCGTAAGCTGGCCACATTCCGCGGCGACTCTGCGCTGTCCACCTGGCTTTACCGTGTGGCCGTCAACACCGTGCTGATGCACTTTCGTAAGAAGGGACTGCGGCAAGTGTCGCTCGATGAATCAAGCAATCAGGATACGCGCCTGGTGAAGCGCGAATACGGAAGCGTTGACGAGCGGCTTTCCGGTTGTGTGGACCGCATTGCGCTAGCGCGCGCCATGCAGGACCTT
Organism: Terriglobales bacterium; assembly: GCA_051986135.1. Taxonomy (GTDB): domain Bacteria; phylum Acidobacteriota; class Terriglobia; order Terriglobales; family Acidobacteriaceae; genus Gp1-AA122. The sequence continues at coordinate 1,061 of JBPYDQ010000211.1, forward strand.
CCCGACGGTTATCGCACCATCTTCTTGTTGCACGAAATCAAGGGATATGAGCATCAGGAGATCGCGCGCATTCTGCGCTGCTCGGTTGGCAATTCGAAATCTCAACTCCACAAAGCCAAGCTCAAGATGCGGGAGTTGTTGGGCTACCACAAGAACGAAATCTTGCAGGAGGCAATCGAACAGAGAACAGCCAAAAAACGCCGCGCTAAGGCGGTGCGTACACGCACTTTCGATCAATCCGCGCCGGCACCGTGGGAGACCTTTGAAGACGAGCTGGCCGACAGCCAAACTCTGTTTCCGTTGCCCACCAATAGCACCGGGTTGCTGGCGGAAACCGTGTGAGCTTGTCCTGGGTTGAGATGACGGAAGTACTCAACCTGCCAGATTGTTGAGCGTGATTAACCGGAGTCACCAGAGCCAGTGGCAGAGGGCGCCGCTTACCTCTCGTGACCTGTGGGACCGAGGTCAACTGTGGAATTAGGCGCAATTATTATTGTCGGGCAGAATGCGGGGAACAATGGTGTGCCCCCCCGTAACGGGGGACCCAAACACCCGGCTGCCAACTCATCCTCTACACCCATCGTTTGTTGGGACCTGCTGGGCGCCAGCGTGCTTCATCGCACCTTCTCGCAATTGCGCGAGGGCGGTGTTGAGCTCATCTCGGTTTTGAATAACAGTACGCCGCAACGCACGGCCGAGACCCAGCCCTGGGCAAGAGCAATTCTCGACTATGTGCACAACGGCGTCGAGCAAATCCTGCTCTTGGAGCTGAACGCCTACACCGAAATCAATGTCTACAAGTTGATGAAGTCCCACCATGACAACCGCTGTCCGGTGACCAATGTCGCGGACGATCACGGGCTGCTCGGCATTACTTTACTGGCGGCATCAGCCCTCGGCCACGATGGCGACATCAGCCGGAGATTACCGGCATTGTCTTCCTGTTCGTCCACCTATGAATTCTCCGGATTCGTACACCGGCTTGCGTCGGCGGGAGATTACCGGCGACTGGTGCAGTGCGCTTTGGCCGGAACGAGCCATGCGCGGCCAGTGGCCAAGGAAATTCAGCCGGGCGTGTGGATGGGGGAAGGCGCACGCGTCCATTCTTCGGTGCGCGTTTTGGGCCCCTGTTTTTTAGGAGCACGGACACGCGTCAAAGCGGGCGGCGTAATTGCTCCCGGTACAGCCATTGAGCGCGAATGCGAGGTTGACTGTGGCACGGTGGTGGAAGGGGCCAGCATCCTTCCCCGAACCTACGTGGCGCCCGGATTGCGGATTGCCAATGCGGTGGTTCAAGAAAGCAAGTTTATCCATCTGGGACGGAAGCTCGAGGTCGAATTGGGCACTACCGGTCTTCTCGGATCGCTTGAGAACCGAGTGTCGCGGAAAATTCTGGACACACTAGGAACGTTGTTTGCTTTTGGAGCCCCAGGCCTGGATCTACCGGCTCCGTCCAGAGCACCCGCCTCATTAGATTACCTGCGCGGTAACGGTTTTATGGAATAGGGCTCTGTTTCAAGAAGCTTCGTTCGGGCTTAGCGGGAAGGATGATGCAACCACAGTCGGTGATCGTAAAGGAGTTTCCCAGCCTGTTGGATTTGTCAGAATGTCGGCGCTTCAGCCGAGAATTACAGGAACAACTCAGCGACGCGTATCGTCCGCACGTTGTTTTCGACTTATCACGAGTGCACCACATGACCGCCCAGGGAGTCGATCTCCTGGTAAGGTGCATCGATCAGATCGCGGACCGAGATGGCGAATTGAAATTCGCCGCAGCTTCCCCACAAACCCAATTGGTATTGGAGCTAACCCAAATCAGCGGCCTGGCCGAAAGTTACGAATCGATTGAGGATGCGGCGGATGGCTGGATAGGGGCGACACGGGGACCAACCGCTGAACCCGAGGACCCGACACCGTGGGCGCGGTCCGCTTGAACATCTTCGTCCCGCCGCTTTGAGGAGGATTCCCTATGTGGGTGTGTCCAACGCGCATTCTCAGCATCGCTCTCGCCATCCTGCTCTCGTCGACTCCGGAACTGATGTCGGCCGTCGCTGCCCAGGATACGTCGAGAGGCCAGCCAGCCGCGGTAACGCCAACCGATTCCTCACAGAAGACGACGCCGTCAACAACCGATCCTGCGGGTCGAACACCCGAACCTGAGCCGGCAACGTCCACAGCTCAGACCAATACGGGGGCACAGCGTCCTCCTGATTCTGAGCAGAAGCCCTCCGAACCGGAGGGCACCGCCGCGGCGCGGGCTGCGAAAACCATAGGCGGGCCTGCGTCGAAGCCGGCCGGTTCCGCCATCGCTCCGGCAAAGCAAAAGCAGGGTCGATCCTGGCTGATCAAGGTCGGCGCCATTGCCGGGGCAGGCGCCGCGTTAGGCATCGTGTACGCGCTGACTCGCGCTACGCCGACCCGGCCGCCTGGGGCTCACTGAAGATTGGAATCGACTTCGCGTCGCAGCCGTGCGACCTTTCGCGACTTTTATGAGAGCACAACGTACACCTGTGGTGCTGAGCTTTTCCGGTATTGATGGCGCGGGTAAGAGTACCCAGATAGAGCGCCTCGACCATTCTCTCCGGCAGTCCGGTCTCTCTGTTCTGCGGCTTGCCTTCTGGGACGACGTCGTCGTCCTGCCGCAATTTCGGGCGGGGGTTAGCCACAAAGTGTTACGCGGGGAACTGGGCGTGGGTTCGCCGGGAAAACCCGTGCGCCGCAAGGACAAGAACGTGGGCAAATGGTATCTGACCCTGGCGCGCGCGCCATTTTACTTCCTTGACGCGCTCAGCCTGCGCAGAGTAGTGGCCAGGGCGCTAAAAAGCCAGGCGGACGTGGTTATATTCGATCGCTACATTTACGACCAGCTGGCAAATGTTGCAGGAAATCTGGCGGGGCAGTTTTATGTTCGCCTTCTGTTAGCGCTGGTGCCCCATCCCGATATTGCCTACCTGCTGGACGCTGATCCGGAGGCGGCACTGGCGAGAAAACCCGAATATCCACTGGATTTCTTGCTCGCCTATCGGCGTGCCTATTTTCGCTTAAGTGAAATGGCTTCAGAAATTGTGGTAGTTCCTCCGGCAGAGGTAGACAGCGTCGAACGCGTGATCTCAAGTGAATTTCGAAAGCGCTGGCCCGGGCCGTTGCCCGAGAATCACTCCGAAAATCTTCGGAATTCTGAGTTAACCGCCTAGTGAACCACCTCGAAGTTTTACCGTCCCCTCGCCCCATAACTTGTGGGGGGCGGGAATGGACAACATCTGTCGACTCGCGCCCATCCAACCACCGCATTTCAGAATTGCCGGGCTTTCTAAGATGTTGGATGAAAAGAAATTTGCGCTGGTCATCCCCACCTTGAATGAAGCGGGGAATATCGAACCGCTGGTGACGCGCATCCGTAGAGCGCTCGACCCGGAAGGAATTAATTACGAAGTCATCATTGTTGACGACGGCAGTGTGGACGGAACCGAGGAACAGGTTGAGTCCTGGGGAGCGTCGGACATGCGCGTGCGTTTGCTGGTGAGACGAGGAGAAAAGGGGCTGGCGGGCGCAGTGGTCCATGGTTGGCGGCACACAGATGCCGATCTACTGGGCGTGATGGACGCGGACCTGCAACATCCCCCGGAGCTTCTGCCCAAACTGCTGCGCGCCGTCGAGGATGGGAACGATATCGCCATCGGCAGCCGATACGTGCACAACCGACGGGTTGAGGGATGGGACCCGTTCCGGCAAGCCATCTCATGGCTTACCACGCTGACTACGCTTCCCCTGCAGAGGCCGGGCGTGCATGTGAAGGATCCGATGTCGGGATTCTTCATCGTGCGCCGTAAATGTGTCGAGGGCATCGAACTGCAATCGCAAGGATTCAAGATTCTGTTGGAAATATTGGTGCGCGGGCGCATTCAGCGAGCGGCCGAGATTCCATTCCAATTTGGGTTGAGGCGCGCCGGCAAGAGTAAAGCGGACGTCAAGGTTGTCCTGCACTACTTTTCATTGTTAGGAAAGCTATCCCGCGACGTTATTTTTGGGTCGAGCCAGCGATGAGGATTTGTCTGGTAAGCGCGTTTCCGCCGAGCCGACAAGGCTTAAACGAGTACGGATACCACATCGCGCGCTTGATGAATGAACAGCCGGGTTTGCAGCTCACCGTACTCGGTGATGATCTGGAGTCGCCGCAACCGGAATTACCTGGATTTTCCGTGGTTCGTTGTTGGGGATTTAACAAGCTCTCGAATCCGGTGCGTTTGCTGCGCGAGGTCAGGCGCGTTCGGCCACATATCGTCTGGTACAACATTGGATTCGCCAGCTTCGGTGGACACCCGCTTCCCGCCTTCACGGGTCTGATGATTCCAGCCCTTACTCGGATGAGCGGCTGCTACACACACGTGACCTTGCACCAATTGGTGGAGACAGTTGACTTGAAGGACGCAGGCGTAAAATCGCGCGGTCTTTACTTGTTAGCAGGAACTATCGCCACCCATATGCTGCTGACCGCGAACTCTCTGTCGGTGTTGCTGCCGGCTTACCGGAGAGTACTGCGGGATAAATACCACCGCGGCTCGGTATTCGTGCGACCGCACGGCATTTTGTCCGGGCGGCCGGAATATCCCGATCTTTCCCGGCGCGGCAATCCAGTGCACCGCATCCTGGCGTTCGGCAAATGGGGCACATATAAGCGATTGGAACTGCTGATAGCCGCTTTTCACAAAGTGGCAGAACAACTGCCCCTGGTGGAATTGGTGATTGCTGGAGGGGATCACCCGAAAACTCCCGGCTATGTAGCTTCGGTAGCGGCACTGCACAAGACGGAGCCGCGCATTTGCTTCACCGGTTACGTGGCCGAAGAAGCCATTGCAGACCTGTTTCAAAGCACCAGCATAACCGTGATGCCTTATACGTCGTCGGCGGGGTCGAGCGGCGTGGCACACCTGGCCTGCGAATACGGTGTTCCCATCCTCGCCTCCGATATCAGGGATTTCCGAGAGATAGCAGAGGAGGAAGGCATCGCCTTTGAATTCTTCGAACCGGGAAACGTGGAAGCTCTGGCAGAACGCCTCCTGGCTGTGCTCGAGAATCCCGAGCGGCTGGAAGCTATGGCGAAGCGCAATTTCTCGGCAGCTCTGCGCATGAGTATGCCGGAAATCATCCGGCAATACATCCATTCCTTCGACCTGCGCCACCGTATCAAAATGCTGCGAACCGCGTCTAGGTTCCGCCGCCTGCCACGCTGGTTGCCTTTGCGTCCCGCGCTTAGCCGGCGAGTGGGGCAAACATTTCTGAGTTGGCATGATGCCGAGCTGAGCGATTATCTAAACTCGGCCGTGACAAGTTCCCCGACCAACGGCAAGGGCATCATTACTCAGGCTCCTGAAACAGAGGCTGACGACACGTTGCCTTCCCCTATCGCGCCCCTGAATCGCGGCTCCAAGCGCAAAGGCGACGGCGTCTGAGCGAGGTCTTCCGCAGCACTCCGATAAAGAGCAAGCACAGGGTAGAAGGCACCGTGCTTCACCAGGTCCCTTTCTCCTTATTTAAAGCAGCACAATTTAAAGCAGCAGAGGCTGGGCGAGGTGGAGCCCGCGCGCAAGGTGTTGAAGGCACTTTCTTGCAGCCGTACGTAGACGCGCCGTTATGCGATGTGTAATAGCCCCACTCTGCAAGCCCGTATCATTGGTGAGGTAATACTCTTCGGTGAGGTAATACTCTTCTTTCTCCCGCAACTCCTTGAATGGCTCGAGTGATAGAGGGATAGCTGAATAACCAAGGTTTCCAGACGCTTGCCGCCAAACGGCATATGGTAAGAACCCCAGACTTCGTTCAACCCGGTTCCGAGATTGTGGCAAGCTTAGTGACCGTGGAACCCCGGAAATCCAACCTTGGCGCAACCGGGGAGGCCAGAGGGTCATTATTCGGCGAATTTCAGACGTATTTCTCTGATTCGAGAGATGAATTTAGCGGCCGTCGTACAACCGGATGTCCTAAGCATATCTGTTGCTGCCCTTGGACTCGCCCGGCATCATTTGGGTGAAGAGCGGATTCGCCCATCCGGTCAGATGGCTGATCGTCCGCAGGTCGGAATCCAAGTTCTTCCAGTCCAGAGTCGTAGATG
>JBPYDQ010000212.1:0-6976 GCA_051986135.1 Terriglobales bacterium
CAAAGCCGTTTCCGGGACGGCTCAGGTAAATGCTGATGATCCGCAATACCGTGCTCTCGACGTGCTGCTGCAATGGGCAGCTGTGGTGCATGAGCCCATGGTGGTCACGCAACACGGAACAGAGATCACGGCCGATCGCGAAGAAACCCGTGCCAAATTTGAAGCGTATTTCGCCGTTACCGGCATGCGCGCCTTTCATATGGTTCCGCTCGTGGATGAGGAGGGTCGTCTCGGCACGCTCGGTTTCGAGAGCGGCGATCCTGACTTCCTCTCCGAAGCTCACCTGGAGATGATCAAGGTGCTGGCCAGTCAGGCTACGGTGGCGCTGCGCAATGCCTCGCTGTACAAAGAGGTTCCATTCATCGGGGTTTTGGAGCCAATTCTGCAAAGAAAGCGGAAGTTCCTGGCCCTGGAAAAGAGACGAAAAGCGGCGCTTCTCGCCGGGTTGGCCGCGCTGCTTATCTTTTTGGTTGCATTCCCGTTGCCGCTGCGGGTCGATGGGACCGCCGTGGTTGCCCCGGCTCACGCCGCGCACCTAGGCGTCGAGACAGAAGGGGTCATCCGCCAGGTCAATGTGCACGAGGGCCAGGCGGTCAAAGAGGGAACCGTGCTGGCTAGCCTGGAAGATTGGGAGTTTCAGTTGGCTGTTGCCGCGGCAAAAGCCAAATATGAAACCGCCGTCTCACAGATGGATCGAGCGCTCGCTGTGAACGACGGCACCGAGGCTGGGATTCAGCGCGCTCAAGCCGATTATTGGCAATCCGAGGTGGCCCGCGCGCAGCAGCGCCTTAACGAAACTCTGTTGCGTTCGCCAATCGGAGGAGTCGTCGCTACACCGCAAATCGAAAATCTGGTCGGCCGTAAACTCAAATTTGGCGACACTTTCGCTGAGATCGTCGACAATTCGCAGGCAGTGGTTGATGTCCAGGTGGACGAGAAGGATGTTGGCCTGATGCGCGTCGGAGAAAGAGCCGGCATCAAGCTGGATGGCTTCCCGACCCGGACTTTTCGTGGAGACGTAGTAGTGATCAGTCCGCAGGCGCAGTTGCAGGGTGACGAGCGCGTGTTCTATGCCCGCGTAAACGTGCCGAATCCGGATGGCGCGTTGCTGGCTGGAATGCAGGGACGAGGGAAGATCTCAACCGGGTGGCGTCCGGCGGGTGTTGTTATTTTCCGGCGCGTTGCCATGTGGACATGGTCCAAGTTGTGGGATTGGTTTGGATGGTGAGGCAGGTATGGATAAAACTCTCAACTTAACGGCCGTGGCAGCCTTGTTGGGCTTAATGGTCGCGTGCAGCGGTTCTCCGGTTCCGAGCGTTTCCGCGGCGCAGCCTGCCAGGGCAAGTGAAAACCCGGCAACCGTTCTCAATACTACCCCCATCGAGAGCGGATTCACCGCATTCGGGCCGATCATCGTCGAGAACCAGGTGGATGTAACTGCGCAGCGGGAGGGTCTCGTAGCCGAAATCCTTGCCGACACAGGCACGCCAGTGAAAAAAAGCCAACTCCTGGCCAATCTCGACAACCGGCAACTCGCGGCGGATCTGGAAGCCGCCCGCGCCAAGACCCGCAGCGTTGAATTCGATCTTAAGAACTGGGAGGCCGAGGCCAAGGTTCTCGACGCCGATTACGCCCGCGCGCAGAAATTGTGGGAGGCGCAGGTGATCACCAAGGAGCAACTCGATCATGCCAAATACAAAGCCGAGTCCGACCAGTGGGATGTAAAGCGTGTGCAGGAACTCCTCACCAATGCGCGGAACACCGAACGTTCGTTGGAACTGGAGTTGGAAAAGACAGACATCCGCGCGCCTTTCGACGGCGTTGTCGCCCGCCGCTATGTGCGTGCGGGCGAGGCCGTCGTTCGCGATCAAAAGCTATTTTGGGTAACTGCAACCGCTCCCATGCGGGTGCGCGTGACGCTTCCCGCCGGGTTCATCGGTCAAATAAAAACCGGCAGCACTGTCTCCGTCTTTTCCGCTGAGAGTACCCAAGCGACCGAATACCGTGCCCGGGTTCTTCAGGTTAGTCCTGTTGTCGACCCGTCCAGCGACACCATCGAAGTCCTCGCGCAACTGTTTGGTCCCGCCTCTGGTCTGCGGCCTGGCATGCGCGCCAATGTCCGCTTTCCTAATCTGCGATGAATATTGTCCGCGCCCTCGATGTCGCCTTGCCGGAACTACCGGAGCGCCTCGTGCGGCAAACTCTTCCCAAGCTGGACATATCAGTAATTTCTAAGGAACACATTGAAAATGGGCAGCGGGTTGTCTTGGTCAAGAAACCGGGCACCGACACGGTATTCCGCTTCATTCCGTCGCAGTGGCAATTAGTACAGATGTTCGATGGGGAGCGGTCTTACGCTGGAATCTGTGAACTCTACCGGCAACAAGTCGGTGCCGAGATAGCTGAGGATGATGTCCGCGATCTCGCCAGTTATCTCCAGGCGAATACACAATTGTTGTACAAGACCCCCTTGGAACAGAACATTCTGCTGCAGCAGGAGTTACGTACCTCGCGCAAGAAACGCAGCAGGTTCAAAATCAACGATTTCTCCGATATCACGATTAAAGTGTGGAATAACGCTGACGTGTACATCAGCTGGTTGTACCCCAAGCTGAGATTCATGTTCACGGAATGGTTCGTATGGACCAGCCTGGGCATGTTTGCCCTCATGGCGTGGATGTGGGCCGACCGCTTCGGGGAGATCTGGTCCGATAGTTTTGCTTTTTACAACTTCACAGCAAAGACCGGTGCCGATCTTTTGGAGTTCTGGGTGTTGTTCGCTGCCATGGCCCTGATTCACGAAACTGCGCATGGACTGGCCGGCAAACATTTTGGGGCCCGCATTGAGAGCATCGGCTTCAGTCTGATGTATTTCGCCCCTAGCTTCTTCTGCAATGCCACCCAGGTCTGGGTGCTTGCCGGTAAATGGGCTCGCATCGCCACCGCCATGGCCGGCATCTGGTTGGACTTGGTTGTCTGTTTTTTCGCAACCGTGCTTTGGTGGGCTACGGCGACCGGAATGGCCGTTCATGATTGGGCTTACAAGATCATGATGGTCACCGGCATTGGGGTTTCGCTGCTCAATTTGAACCCCCTCATCAAGCTCGATGGATACCTGATCTTTTCCGAACTCGTCCATGAGCCTGGTCTGAAGGAAGACAGCACCCAATACCTTTCGGCTTGGGTGCGAGGAAGCGTCTTTCGGTTGCCGGTCGAGGTTCCGTACGTGCCCCGGAGAAAACGCCCCTTCTATGTTATCTACGCCATTCTTTCCGGCTTATACAGTTACATGCTGCTCTCGTTCCTCATGGTTGTTACCTACCATATCCTGCTCAAGTACACAGCAGAGTGGGCCTTTGCCCCGGCGCTCGTGATCGGCTACTGGATATTTCGTTCGCGCGTCCACCTTGGAGTCAAATTCATGAAAGTGGTTTATCTCGACAAGCAGGAAAGCTTGCAGGCAGGGTTTACGAAATCGCGTGTCGCGGTCGTTGTGTTTGCCTCCGTTTTGTTACTCCTGCCGGTCTGGCCTCAGTTTGTGAAGGGGCCATTTGTATTGGAGGCTCAGGATCGTGTGCCTCTACGAGCCACCGTGCCTGGCACGATAACGGCCGTCTACGTTCAAGAAGGCGAGTATGTCAAGGTCGGAGCTTCTCTCCTGCAAATGCGCAATCTGCAATTGGACTCGTACCGGGCAGCCGCTGAGCAGGACCGTGTTGTCGCCCGGGCCAGGGCAACTCAGGCATCGCTGCATTACGCCGATATCGCGACCACCGAGCAACATCGACTGCAGGCGGAGGAGAATTTTCGCGTGCTCTCCCGCAAGGTGGCTCAATTAAGTGTCACCAGTCCGATTTTCGGTGTTGTGGTCACCCCGCATACGGCTGATCTGGTTGGCACTTCTGCCGAGGCAGGTGACCCGCTTTTGGAAATCGTCGATCCAACCCAACTCAGAGCTCGAATCTTCATGCCCGAATTTGCCATGCGGGACGTGCGTCTGAGAAGTCCGGTTCGCCTCCAGGTGAAAGGTCGTTATGATCTGTTGAATGGCCGACTGAGTTCGGTCTCGGAGTCCGCGGTCTTGGCCCCAATCGGGCTCGTGCCTCGGGAACAACTGGAGGGGATCAATCCCCCTCACTATTACACCGGGATAGTTCAGTTGGCCAACGATGGAAGCCTGCGCGACGGTATGATCGGTACCGCAAAGATCTTCGTGCGCAAGGAAAGCGTTGCCACCATGACCTGGCGTTTCACCCGCGATTTGTTTGATCGGAAAGTTTGGTAAGCGTCCGCACCGCGAGATGGGAGTACAAATAGCAAGGGCCGGCATAGGGCCAGCCCTTGTCGACCTTGAGAATTAGAACTTCACGCGAGCTTGCGGGGTGACGCGAGCGTGGGGCGTCACACGAGCCTGCGGGGTGACGCGAGCCTTCGGCGTGACACGAGCATGCGGCATTACACGAGCCTGCGGTGCTACCTTGGCCGTCGGCACTGTGTTGGCTTCGGGTTTCGTTACGATGGCTTTCTGGACGGCGGTGCGGCGGCTAATGAGCGATTTCTTCTCGACTGACATGTGATCCTCCGGTGAAATCTTTTATTAAACTTTCGATCGGCGGTTCAATTTCGATCTGCTTTGATGCTTAGCAGGCCGCGTGCCAAATGCCGCTAAGCTAGCCCCGAATAGTAATTGGGTAAGGAATTCAAGCAGATATCACAAATGTGCGCCCACAGATCACGCGCCGCTGTGATATCGCGATAGGTTTTGGGTTAAAAATTAACCGCAAAACGGTTAATTTTTAACCGTGGACGCCATATTTGCGGCATAGATACTTCATTTTCTGGGGATCGATTCGCAGTAGCGCTGCGGCCGCCACCTTTTTGCCGCCACTACGGCGCAAAGCCGCCTGTAGGTAAGCTTCTTCAATGCGTGCAATTTCCTCATCAAAATTGACTCCAGCTTCGGGAATGAGCATCGACTCCTGGGTGGCAGTATTGTGATAGAGAATGCGTTGGGGCAGGTGCTGGACCTTGATGACCGGCCCCTTCACCATGAGCACCATGCGCTGCACCAGGTTCTCAAGTTCACGCACATTTCCTGGCCAAGGGTCGTCCTCCAGAATCGCCATGACCTCCGGCTCAATTACCTTGAGTGGGACATTATTCGCAGTGCAGTACTCGTGCAGGAAATGGTTGACCAGCAGAGGAACATCCCCGGACCTTTCCCGTAATGCGGGCAGCATAATGGGCACGACGTTGATGCGGTAATAAAGGTCTTCGCGGAATCGCCCGGTTCGGACCATCTCTTCGAGATCTTCGTTAGTTGCGGTAATCAGGCGGAAGTCGATCCGCTTCGGCTGCTTCCCCCCAATGCGCGTTACCGCCCGATCTTCCAAAACGCGCAGCAGCTTCGATTGCAGAGGAAGAGAAAGGGTCGCGATCTCGTCAAGAAAAAGGGTACCGGTGTGCGCCAGCTCGATGTGCCCCGCGCGCGTTTCGCGGGCATCGGTGAAGGCGCCTCTTTCGTGACCAAAGAGTTCGGTTTCGATCAGGTTTTCCGGCAGCGCAGCGCAATTGATGCTGACGAACGGCTTATCGGAGCGCGGGCCTTGGGCCACGATGGCACGCGCCACCAATTCCTTGCCGGTACCGCTCTCTCCGCGAATCAGCGCGGTTGTGTTGCTCTGCGCGAGCGTCTGGATGGCCTCGTAGACGAGTTGCATGGCCTCGCTGCTGCCTATCAAGCCTGCAAATGAGGGCTGGACCACTCGGCCCTCATCTTGCGCTGCTTTACATTCGAGCTCCGCGGCACGCTTTTCCAATGCCCGAGTCAGCACAATCCTGACTTCATCGAAGTCGATGGGCGCTACGAAGTAATCGTCAACACCCGCGGCTACAGCTTTCAAATGCAGGCTGCGGCCTACGGAGCGGGTCATCGCAAAAATGACTAATTCGGGCGCGAGCGCGCGCAGCTCGCCGATGGCGGCTATTCCTTGGTCACTCTTTTCGCCGACGGTATCAATATCCAGTAAAGCAGCGTCCAGCGGCTGCTCTGCCATTAGCGCAGAGAGATCAGGCAACGTCTGCAGAATGTACAAGTCGCAAAGCTGCGCGAGGTAAGTCTGAGCCTCGGGTGCAACCAACTCATCAGGGGTAACAATGGCGATGTTAGGGCGAGAAGTCTGAAAACTGGCGCGTGGCATGGCTTTTCGGATTATGTCAAATTTTTGCCAGTGCCAGATAAAAAATTGATCCGGCATCAGGATGGAACCTCAACACCGGTGCGGCGGTGTGGCCTACTGCTTGTCATCACATTGACGGAAATCGCTGTCCGACTTCTGACTGCGCAGAAAGTTGCGTAGCCTGCTGAGGGCTGCAGCAGTTGCGAAAGTCTGTCGCAATTTGTCGCGACGGCGATGTTTTTCTTGACAGGGATTACTATTTCAGAGAAGATCATAGCAATCTAGGTTGCGCACCCCCCTGCTGCAATTCAAGATCGGCTGAAAGAACTCCCAGGCATTCTCAGGGACTCGAAAAGCTGGAGACCCGTTAATTTGCAGCCAATAATGCGCCATGGCTGATGCGAAACCGAGTGTCGCGTCGACTCGGTAGCTCTCCCCTGTACCAATCATCGATAGCACGTCTCGCGCGGGTCACAACACGACCGTAAAAGCACCGCGGAGGTTGCTGTGAAGCAAGCGTGTCCCGTACTCGTGCTGATTTTTGTGCTGATCTTCAGCACTTTGACTTTTTCTCAGGTTTCGGGCCAAAGCGTGAACATGGTTTCGGGTACGGATTGGACCACGGGCGATCCGTTTTTGGAACGACAGAATGAGCCGTCAATCACGGTTTCTACCCGTAACAACCTCCACCTCCTGGCCGGTGATAACGACTACCGCGCGGTGGATCTGCCGGGTCTTCTGGGAATTGAGGAAACCGGCGACGCATGGCCCGGGATATTCAAGTCGTTTGATGGCGG
>JBPYDQ010000213.1:0-5473 GCA_051986135.1 Terriglobales bacterium
ACGATGGCTGCTCCTGGCCACACCATCCGCGGCCGGCGAAATAGGGACAGCCGCTCATATTTTCTTTTTCGCCATAACCACCGCGCCCACGATGGCCACTAGCAGCAGAAGCGACGCGATCTCAAACGCCAGCATGTAGTTTCCGTACAGCGCGATCCCAATTTGCTGGGTATTGCTGGTCTCCGCCAGTTCCGCAGGGGGTTTCTGCAAGAGACCGGAAATTGCTTTGCTCTCGGTGAACACTTTCACGAAAAGAAGACCCAATGCCCCGGAGGTCACAATTGCGACCAACCACTGTTTATTGAATTGTTTTTCCTTTTGGGCGCGCTCCAGGTTGACCAGCATGATCACAAACAGGAACAGCACCATGATTCCCCCGGCGTACAGGATGATCTGCACACCGGCGACAAACGGCGCATAGAGCATCAGGTAGATCCCCGCCAGCGCCAGCAAGGTTACGATCAGCGCCAGTGCGGAATGCACCGCATTTCGCCGCGTAATCACCAGCACGCCGCTGATAAGCGCCAGCGCCGACAAGAAATAAAAGAAAAATGTCGTGGCGACCGGCTGCATCACAACACCCCCACTAGAGCCGTTGCCACCAGTACCCCCAGTCCAATCGGCAGCAGAACCTTCCATCCCACTTGCATGAGCTGGTCAAAACGGTAGCGGGGAAAAGTGCCACGATACCAGATATAGAGGTACATGAAGACCGCGACTTTAGCCACGAACCAATAAATATCCTGAATGCGGTCGCGCACGGGCGGGATGAACAGGATCAGCCCGATGAGGCCCAGCACGGCCCCGAATCCAGCCAGGCCCAGGGTCTGTATTTTGAAGAACCGGTGTTTTGGCATTCTCATGGCGCTGAACAATGCGATCGCCGCCAAGCCAAGGAATGTCAGGCCCGGGAACAGCGAGAACACGAGATCCCATGTCGGCCCACTCAGCAAATTCGGAAACGGTCGCAGCCATCCACCCATCCAGAGGGTCACCGCGATGGATGACACCGCAATCATGGCCGAATACTCCGCCAGGAAGAACAGCGACCAGCGGAAACCGCTGTACTCGGTGTGGAAGCCGGCCGTCAGCTCCGATTCTGCCTCCGGCAGATCGAAAGGCGCACGATTCGTCTCCGCAACCATGGCGACGGCAAACACAAATAGAGCAATCAGGCCGAGGGGAAAGAACTTGAAGGCGAACCAGGTCTGCTGTTCCTGCTGCGCCTTGACGATGCCGATCATACTGAGCGTCCCGATTCCGGATCCCGCCGTTCCCGTACCGTAAACGCCACTCCCGTGCAAGCTCGTCATCAGCACCGCCGAGACCACGGCCAAGCCCATGGCGATCTCATAGGAGACCATCTGCGCGCTGGAGCGGAGTGAACCGATCAGCGGATAGTGCGAGTTCGACGCCCATCCTGCCGTCACAATCCCCAGTACGCCGAGTGACGATACCCCCAGCATGAATAGAATCCCGATATTCATGTCGGTCACGGCGTGGGTTGGTCCGAAGGGGACGACAATAAATGTGGTAAAAGCCGCCAGCACCGTAATGAGGGGCGCCACCCAGAAAACCAACTGGTCGGCCTCGGCCGGCATGATGTCTTCCTTAATAAGCAGCTTGAGGGCGTCAGCGATGGGCTGCAGCAAGCCGTGAGGTCCGACCCTCATCGGACCCAGCCGGACTTGCATGTGCGCCAGGACCTTGCGCTCCAGCCAATTCATCGCGATCACGGCGATGGACAGCCCGACAAAAATCGCCAGGATATAGACGAAAGCCCAGAACATGTTGCCGGCAACGCCCGGAGTCTCGTTGCTGTGGAGGTAGGAGGTGATGTAATCGAGCATCAGCGGTCCACCTCGCCGAGAACGATGTCCAGCGTGCCGATCACGGCAATCACATCCGCCACCAATTGGCCCCGTGCCATCAAGTCGAGCGCCTGCAGGTTAACAAAAGATGGCGGCCTTACCCGGACTCGATAAGGCTGAGTCGAGCCGTCGCTTACGATGAAATATCCCAGCTCACCCTTGGGTGCCTCGATGGAGTGATAAATCTCGCCCACCGGTGGCTTGATGACCTTGGGGACCTTAGCCATGATCGGCCCTTCGGGAATGCGCTCAACCGCCTGTCGGATGATCCGCAACGACTGACGCATCTCGGCCATCCGCACCATATACCGGTCGTATGTGTCGCCTGCCTCACGAGTGGGGATTTCGAAATCAAATTCGGAGTAGTTGGCGTACGGCTGCGCTTTGCGGATATCCCATTTAACCCCGCTGGCCCGCAAGACGGGACCGGTGACGCCGAGCGCTTTGCAATCGGCCGCGGAGATTACCCCCACGCCCTTGGTGCGCTCCACCCAAATGCGATTCGTAGTCAGCAGCTCTTCATATTCATCGATCTTTGGCTGAACAAAATCGCAGAATTTCTTTACGTCGCGCTCGAAGCCTTCGTAGGTCTCGTACTGGCACCCGCCAATGCGGAAAGCATGGGTGGTCAGTCGGGCGCCACAATATTTTTCGAAAATTTTTAGAATCTCTTCCCGGTCGCGGAAGGTATAGAAAAGCGGGGTAATCGCTCCAATGTCGAGCGCGTGTGTGCCCAGCCATAACTGGTGGCTGGCAATCCGGTTCAACTCGGCCAAAATGACCCGGATATGATTTGCTCGCGGCGGCGCCTGGACATTGAGCAATTTTTCCACCGCCTCCGAGTAGCCCAAGCCATTAGACACCGCTGCCACGTAATCCATTCGGTCAACGTACGGATTGAACATGGAATAGGTGCGGTTCTCGGCAATTTTCTCGACGCCCCTGTGCAGATAACCGATCACACACTCGGTGCCCAGAACCTTTTCCCCGTCCAGCTTGAGGATGACGCGCAGCACTCCATGGGTCGCTGGGTGCTGCGGCCCCATATTTATAATGAGTTCATTGCTACCAAGAAAAGTTTCGTCCGGCTCGCCGAGTTCCAGGTGAGACAAACTCTTGACAGTTTCGGTCATTGGCCGCTTTCGATCCCGAGATTGATCTGGACCCATTCTTTATCTTGCTGGATGATTCCGTAGTCCTTTCGCAGCGGATGCCCGCTCCAGCCCTCAGGCAGCAAAATACGTTTCAGATCAGGATGCCCCTCGAACCTGATCCCAAACATGTCGAACACTTCACGCTCCAGCCAGTTGCAGGTGGGCCAGATCTCGACCGAACTGGGCAGAGACTCGTTCTCGCCGATCATGATTTTTACACGGACCCGCTCGTTCTTCTCGAACGAATAAAGAATCCAGACCACGTCAAACTGTTTTTCCCGCTTCGGGTAATGGACCGCAGTAATGTCTACGCAGTAATCAAACTTCTCCTCGTCCCGCAACAGCCATAACAGATTGGGGATAAGCGACCGATCCACCACCATATAATTCTGGCCAAGGTAGGTGAGTGCCTCAATCCCGGAACCGTATTGCCGCTTAAAGCGTGCAACCATAGTGGATTCCCACGCCACAGGAACCGGTCCCGTAGGTTTCGCCGGAACTGCCGGCGCAGCCGCCTTGGGCGGGGTGGCGGGCCCGGCCGGGGCTCCCTTCTCGCTCGGCGGCACCGCCTCGACAGCTCCCGATTGCTTATCCTCTCCCGGTCCCTGCCCGTTACCCGGTGGCGGCGATGATGCGGGTTTTTGCTCGTCTGCCATGTTCTTACTTCTGCCCCGGAGAACCCTGGTCCGCGCTAAGCGGGTACGAGTGCCCGCCTCTGGTTAAAATTACACCCATTCCAAAGCACCTTTTTTCCAGATCCAAACGTAACCCAAGATCAAAATCCCCAAAAAAATGAACATCTCCATCAGCCCAAAGATCCCCAGCGCCCTGAACTGGACAGCCCAAGGAAATAGAAAAATCGTCTCTACATCGAAGATCACGAACAGGATAGCAACGATGAAGAACCTGACCGTGTACCGCCCCCGCGCGCTCCCCACCGGATCAATACCACATTCGTAGGGCATCAATTTGGTTTTACTGGGATTTTCCGGACGAACCAGCTTGGCCGCCAAGAGAGGCAAAGGGAGGGCGATTGAAATAATGGCTATAAAGATGAAGATCGGAACGTAGTTTTGCGGCATTCGACTCCAGCACGCCCTTTATACGAAAGAAGTATGAAGCTGCCTATAGTACCGCCTATTCCTTATAGCATCAAGGATCACCGATTCCAGAGATCAGGGACAACCCGGTTTTGCGGCTGGTGCGCCTGAGTACAATTAGGGATGGATAGAAAGTGACTGGTGGCTTCGGCCGTTGCCTGTGCGGCTAAGGTCGACCATTTTGCTTTGACCGGAGTCGAGACAGGGAAACCTCTACTCGGGGTGGAAGATCCTATCGCACACATTGCGCTCCTGGTTCGGCCAGTACCCCCCCAGGAGTGTTCCTTTGTACCCCTTGCGATCGAGAGTTGGTTTTGACTATCAACGACACGAGGGTTCACGAAGGAACCGGCAACAGCCACCATTTATAATGACCGATTCCAGTCGGCGCGAAAGTTGCTTCCGTGCTCCGACGACAAGGATGCTTTGGCACTCGACGAAAAGATCTACGAACTGCGCCGCGAAAAGCTGAACCAAATCGAAGCTCTGGGACAGCACCCTTATCCCAATAAGTACCTTGCCCACCACAGCATAGACGAGGTTTGGCAGGACTACGAGAACTGGACAAGGGAACAACTGGATGCTGAAAAGCCCCGCGTCCAACTCGCCGGCCGCATCATGACCATCCGCCTCATGGGAAAGGCCGGCTTCGCCCACCTGCAGTCAACGGCCCGTTCCGACCGCCCCGGCACGCGCAAGCTGCAAGTCTACGTCCGTCAGGACGCTGTGGGAGAAAAGGGCTTTCAATTATTCAAGCTCCTCGACCTGGGAGACATCATCGGGGTTCACGGCTACCTTTTCCGCACCAAAACCGGCGAACTCTCCATTCACGTCGAAGACCTGACTTTCCTCTCGAAGGCCCTGCTACCGCTACCCGAAAAATGGCACGGCCTCACCGACGTCGAACTCCGCTACCGCCAGCGCTATCTCGACCTGATCGTCAATCCCGACGTGCGCGCGATCTTCATCGCCCGCGCCAAGCTGGTGAAGTCCTTCCGCAACTTCTTCGAGCGACACGACTATATTGAAGTAGAAACCCCCATGATGCAGCCCGTTGCCGGCGGTGCGGTGGCCCGTCCCTTCATCACGCACCACAACACGCTCGATATCGACCTCTACCTGCGCATCGCGCCCGAGCTTTATTTGAAGCGGCTGATCGTGGGCGGCCTGGAGCGCGTCTACGAAATCAACCGCAACTTCCGCAACGAAGGCCTTTCCACCCACCACAACCCCGAATTCACCATGCTGGAGTTCTACCAGGCCTATACGGATTACCGCGGCCTGATGGACTTCTCCGCCGAGCTGCTCTGCCAGGTAGCGACCGATGTCGCCGGATCTCCGGTAGTCG